>JANPPN010000101.1:0-16826 GCA_031428535.1 Bdellovibrio sp.
TTAGATTTAGCGACTACAGCGAACATGGTTGAAAAGTCCGGCGCATGGTATTCATACAAAGGTGAGCGTATGGGGCAAGGTCGTGACCAGGCCAAAGAATACTTAAAAGCAAATCCCGCTGTTAAAGACGAATTGCGTGCCGCAATTTTGGCTAAGAACGGAATTGGCCAATTACTGATGAGCACGGATATGTCTGATGCTGTAGCCGATGATGCTTCTGTTGAGTTGGATAAGCCTAAGAAAGTGAAAAAAGTTGTTAAGGAAGAGGCTAAGGCAAGTTTGAATTAGTTTTTGTTAAGATTCGGTTTTTTATGAAGGCTGTTGCACATGCGACAGCCTTTTTTTTTGCGGGTTGCTTGCGCCTCTAGCGGATTTTTCTAGAATTGAAATTCGGGGTTCGTTGCTGACTTCTGATTTGGGTACAAATCAGAAGTACCATCCGAAAAGACAGACTAGTTTGAAAGTCGGAATTCTTGAGGATGGAGTGCGATTAACTAGTTTGAGAGCGGCTGGGTTTTTTGATTAAGATATGACGAGTTCTGGCGAATGCTTGCCTACTTGCGGCCCTGCAGAAGTGGGCGCTTTTAATTAGCCACAGACCAATCTTATAATCAAATTGCCGACTTAATTTTCACCTCAAAGTTAGGATTAAGACTGCGGTTGTAAGTCAAAAGTGTGTCAATCGTAAATTTTTCAATTTTATAATTGGTAATTTCGCTGACGCGCGCGGGATCAATCCCAAGTTTGTCTGCGAGTTCAACCTGAGTGACTCTGTGTACACGTACGTAGGCGATAATGCGTTTGCATAAATCATATTTCAACCGATCAACATAGGTTGCATTTTTTGGCAGAGCAATAGAGCCTTCTACATTTTTTAGTTTTTCATCCATATCTTGAAGTTTTTTAGCACTGGGATATCGCATATTTAATTTCTCCTGTAGGCGTTAACTACGCCTATATAAATTTCATCTTCATGTAACAGCCAGATCAATTTGTACAAATTGTCATTCAGGCTAATTTTATCAGACACATAATATTCAAAGCCGTTGTCATCGATACTTTGGGGCAGTTCTTCGGCCCCATCCAGAGTTCGTACGAGTTCAAGAATTATTTCATCATTAATGGAATCACGATGTCTTAATTCATAATGCGGATCGACCACCACTTTTGTAATTTTATGTCCATTAATAATTAAAGAGGTCGGGTATTCACGCTTAGCCACAACCCAGTATATTGTGTATTGCTAATATCTGCAACAAATATTGCTATAAATTGCACTTAATTGCGAGCGTATTGTGGGCTGAGCAGCCGGATTCTGGCGCACCTAACATCACGATGGCTACCATGGTCGGCAACTGTGGATACACGAACGGCGATAGTGGTGGCACTCAACTTAATAATGGAAATAAGTCCCAATTGGATTATGAACATATTAACAACAACCCAAGATACTCGCAAATGTGTGCGCCAGCCTGGAATCGAAATTGAATATTATATTTGTACTGGAAAAACATCTAGATCTTTTTGTCTGATTTTTCGGATATGTTCCGGAATGCATTCGTAAATGACTTCACCGAGCGCTTTTATCAGATTGATTTTGTAGTGTTCACGCCGATGTACAAGCCCGATTTCCCGTGATGGGATCGGTCGTTCAAATTCGATCAAACGCGTATTTTTTCCGAGATTTTCCTCGGCCAAGGCGGGTAAAAGAGTATAGCCTCCGTAAGAATTGATAAGATTTTTAAGCGTTTCAATACTGCCGCTTTCGAACTTGAATTTTCGCTTTTCGAGTTTTTCAGGTTTCAAAGAACAGACGTCGAGGATTTGACTGCGGAGGCAGTGGCCTTCTTCCAGTAGCCAGATGTCGTCGGATTTAAGTGAAGAATATTTTACTTTTTTTGCGGTCGCGAGCGGGTGGTTTTTATCGCAGAGAACCGAAAAAGGTTCAAAGTAGAGCGGAATTTCAATTATCTTCGGTGCCTTGATCGGAATTGCGAGAATTCCAACGTCAATTTCGTCGCTATTAAGTGAATCGACGATTTGATGGGTTTGAAGTTCTTTTATGCGCAGCTCGATTCCCGGAAATAATTTTTCTATAGCCGGCAACAGCAGTGGAAGCAAATAAGGAGCAATTGTCGGTATAACTGCAAGTTCAATTTGCCCGGTCAGCTTTTCGTGCATTTGCGTTCGTATGGTGTTGTCGATCTTTTTGGCTTCGGTAACCACGAGGCGAATTTGGTCAATAACTGCGGCACCGATGTCTGTTAGTAAGATCGGTTTTTTTGATCTGTCGAAAATCGTTATACTAAGCGTTTCCTCAAGCTTTTGAATTTGCATACTGAGGGTTGGCTGTGTGACGTTACAGAATTCCGCAGCTTTGGCAAAGTGTCCCAGTTTGTAGACGGCCAGAACATATTCTAGCTGAGTTAAAGAGAAGTTAAGTTTCATTTTATACACTCCTAGTTAAACATTTTTTAGTAGCGCAAGACCAGTTGGCTTGAGTGTTTTCAAATACTTAGGTGTTTCTTCTAATAGATTAAATCTATTAATATAATTATATTATCGATTTTACATATGGCAAGTTTTTTCGTAATCTGTTATCAGAAAAAGTGATAACTTAGCCACCTAACCAACAAGGAGTTTCAATGACAACGTTAATCAACACAGAGGTACCTGATTTTAAAGTTCAGGCTTTTATTAAAAACGATTTCAAAACTATCACGCAAAATGATTTAAAAGGTAAGTGGTCGGTTTTGTTTTTTTATCCGGCAGACTTTACTTTTGTCTGCCCGACCGAACTCGGCGATATGGCAGACAAATACGAGGCATTCCAGAAAATGGGCGTCGAAATTTATTCTGTCAGCACCGACACACACTTCACACATAAAGCATGGCATGACACATCTGAAACAATTAAAAAAATTAATTATCCGATGATTGCAGATCCAACTGGTCATCTTTCAAGAGCCTTCGGAGTTTATATCGAAGAAGCTGGAATGGCGTATCGCGGAACTTTCCTGATCAGCCCTGAAGGAAAAATTAAATTAGCCGAAGTGAACGACAACGGTATCGGCCGCAACGCGGATGAACTTCTGCGAAAAGTTCAGGCGGCGCAATACATTGCTAAGAATCCAAATGAAGTTTGCCCAGCAAAGTGGACGCCGGGTGCGAAAACTTTGAAGCCGGGTTTAGACCTGGTCGGTAAGATCTAAGAAAAAACGTCGCGCCCCCGATAAAGGGGCGCGAATTTATAATTAAAGGAGCTCTTTATGTTAGACGAAACACTCCTCGAACAATTAAAATCTGCATTTTCTCCTCTCGAAAGCTTTATAGACCTTGTTTATTATGATAACCACCACGCCGACCAGCCGGAAATGCTGGCGATGCTGAATGACATCGCTTCTACCAATCCGAAAATTTCAGTCGTAAAATCAGAAAGCAAAAGTTTTTCGGTTGCCTCTCCCGAATTTTATATTGTTAAAAATGAAAAACCGACCGGAATTATTTTCAAAGGCATCCCGAATGGTCACGAGTTTACGTCGTTGATTCTTGCAATTTTACATACCGACGGGAAGGGTAAATTCCCCGATACTAATCTTATTCGACGGATTAAAAATATAAAAGGCCCCGTTCATATCAAAACTTATATTTCTCTTACCTGCGAAAACTGCCCCGAGGTGGTTCAGGCGCTCAATCAAATGGCCCTTTTACACGGTAACTTTACGCACGAAATGGTTGATGGCGCGTACTTCCAGGATGAAATCAACGCACTCGGCATTCAGGGAGTTCCGAGTGTCGTAACAAATCAGACGCTCGTGCACTCTGGGCGCGCGCAATTAATCGATCTTATCAATAAACTAGAAGAAGCCCTTGGCAAAGTCGCGGCCGCTGATCAGGTTTCTCAGGATCTCGGCACATTCGATGTTGTCGTGATTGGCGGGGGCCCGGCCGGTGCTTCAGCGGCGATTTACAGCGCGCGCAAAGGGCTTTCGACCGCGATCATTGCCGAAAAAATGGGTGGACAGGTGCAGGAAACCAAAGGCATCGAAAATCTTATTTCGGTGATTTACACCGAAGGCCCGCAACTGGTTGCTCAATTGGCAAAGCATATTGCCAGCTATCCGATTCGGTTACTCGAGCATCGCCGCGTGAGCAAAATAGACATTAAAGACTCAAATCATATTTTTCTTGATGGTGGTGAGCATCTTAAAGCCAAAAATATTATTGTTGCCACCGGCGCTAAATGGCGCGAGCTGGGAATTCCGGGCGAAAAAGAATATCTTGGCCGTGGGGTGGCTTTTTGCCCGCACTGTGACGGACCTTTTTACAAAGGTAAAAAAATTGCGGTGGTCGGTGGAGGAAATTCAGGAGTAGAGGCCGCTATCGATCTTGCAGGAATTGTAAAAGAAGTTGTTTTGTTTGAATATATGCCAGAGCTAAAGGCCGACAAAGTGCTTGTTGATAAGCTGCTGAGCCTGCCGAATGTCAAAGTTATTACAAATGCAAAAACCCAGAAAATCATCGGTGACGGCCAGAAAGTTTCTGCACTCGAATACCAGGATTGCAAAACCGAAAAATCCATTGAAGTGGAGCTTGACGGGATTTTTGTACAGATCGGCCTTTTGCCTAACAGCCAGTTTATTAAAGACATCGTCGAAACGACCAAGTTCGGGGAAATTGTTGTGGATAACAAAGGCCGGAGTTCTGTTAAAGGAATTTATGCGGCCGGTGATGTAACAACAACGCCTTATAAGCAGATCATCATTTCGATGGGGGAAGGCGCGAAAGCCGCCTTAGCGGCTTATGAAGACCAACTGCTGAGTTAAATCAGCCGATGGCTTTGGTAATGTCGGCCTTGATATCTTTTGGTTCGGTATCGGGCGCGTAACGTTTAATGACGTGGCCGTCTTTACCGATCAGAAATTTAGTAAAATTCCATTTGATCATTTCAGTGCCGAGAATGCCCTTGGCCTCTTTTTTCATAAACTGAAAAACCGGATCGGTTTTATCGCCGTTCACATCCACTTTGGCCAGCACCGGAAACGTCACATTATAAGTCAGCGAACAGAATTGCTGAATTTCAGCCTCGGTGCCCGGCTCCTGCGCGCCGAATTGATTACACGGAAAACCCAAAGCTACGAATTTATCTTTCGGAAAACTCTCAAACAGTTCTTCAAGTCCTTTATACTGCGGAGTATAGCCGCATTTGCTGGCCACATTCACCACGAGCACAACTTTGCCTTTATGCTGGGCCATATTATAAGGGGAGCCATCTGAAGCCTTTGCCGTAAATTCAAAAAAATTATCGTTGGCCATGGGTATTTTCCTTCTGGATCACTTGTATAGAACTTAATGGCGCTACTAGCAACTGAAGTTTATTTGTATTAATTGTGTCTCATTTTGAGAAGCAGACTAAAGTCCTTATTTGAGACTGCCGAATAGTTAAATGCGAGGTGTATATGGGGAAAAGCATTACGGCCATTATTGCTATTTTGTGCATGTTCACAGGTCTTGTTTCTTATGCAGAACCAAGTCAAGAAAACGACCCGGATGCAGTTTGCCCAGTTCTTTTTAAGGATCTTGACTACGTGGGTGTTAAATTCGATGGCAAGGCGAGATGTGTGAAAGCCAGCAACGATAAGGAAGCACTTGCAAAGTGCGGAACACGACGAATAATCAACCCCGGCAATCCTCAGTATCAGTCTGTTATAAAAGATCCATACGGCGGTTTGAATTTCAATACTAAAAATTTCTATTACTGTGTCGAGGATCTACCTGTAAACCGGAAGGAAAATGTTTGTAAAAATCTTGCAAAAAAACTTTCAACGTATGTTGATAAGCAACCCACGATTACCTTTACCTGGGATCCGAAAACTAAAACCGATGGAAATTGCCTTTGTGGCGTAAAAGGAAGTACTCAGGCATTCAAGTGTGACCAAGAGCAAGATTTGCCTGTTCTAGAAAAAAAATGTGAAGATATCGGGCTAAGGGAACTTTCGGGTGTTGACTGGGATCAGATTTCGGATGCACAGCAAAATACATATCTGTGCAAATGCGCAGACCACAGAATCTTCGACGTCAAAATTGCAAAAAAATCTTGTGCTGAAGACCCAAAACCTCCAACGCCGGCACCTACGACCCCAAAAGTAACGAAGGCCTATCCAACGGTAGCAGACGATGCTATGAAAGCCTGTGTAAAAGCGTGGAACGACCAAGCCTTGCTTTGTAAGACTAATTCAGATGACGCTAAAAAGGGTTGTTCTTCTACAAAAACAAAAGAAGACAAAGAAAATGTGGCTGCAATTGATGCCGCTAAAACCATGTACACCGGCAATATGGAAAATTCAGGAATGCAGCAAGAATGTTTTACAGCAGGTTTGGCGGCGAGCGGTGCCAAAACTTATTTCGGAGATTCAAAAGACACTTGCGATGCAAGTGTGACGGCTTGTACGACAGCATGTAAGGAGGAAACTCTCGAAGCTCATAAAAAAGCCTGCTATGAAAAAATTGTAACAGAAGAACAATATGTACTCGAAAACGGCGAATCACCAAACGCGGCGCTTTTCAGTCAAACCGAAATTGCCGTTCAGGAAATTACTGAAGGTGCAAAAAAAGTTTGTACTGAAGATGCAAAAAAAGGTCAATCGATGCTGGATTCACTTTTGAGCGGTTTTGGTGATGCGCTGGCCGGTTCGCTTCAATGTATGTGTCAGACGTCTTCTGGAGCGGGTGATTGTGATGAGATTCCAACTCCGGGAGCTTGCGATTCGGATCCGAGTTTAGCGGGCTGCGGAATTTATGGATCTATCGCCGTTTGTACTCCGGGCGGCAACTATGATGCTAAACTTTGTAGTTGTCAGATGAATCCAAAAGAAGTGGGCTGTCCAGGTGGTGTTGCCAGTGGCGCATTAGCAAATTTTGCAAGCCCGAGTATAAAAAGTAACGGTATTGGTAGTGGTGCTTCGCCGACGATTGCCGGTGGCTTAAAAGCGACCGGTGCGTTTCCGGATTTACCGCGCGGTGCGAATGATGACGGCAGCAGCGGCAGTACGCCGCTGACGTTGGGTGCTTCGCCGACAAGCGGGCCTGGCGGCGGCGGTGGTGGATCAATGGGTGGGGGCGGGGCTTCGGGTGGCGGAGAGCCTCCGGCGGCGGCAGGTGAGCCAGCGGCAGAGGAAAAAGGTTTAAGTGGATTGTTCAATCAGGCGAAGACTTTCCTTAAAGATGCGCTCGGAGGAAAGAAAACTCCGGCTGCGGCATTGAAAAATGGAAAGACTGAAAAGGGCTTTGATCCGAATAAGTTACGCCCAACCCGCGGCATTGCCAGCAAGAATGGTATCGGTTCAAAAAATCAGGATATCTGGAAGATGTCGAATTCGTGTATGTATGCCGAAACCTGTCCGAGAAATATGAACAGCTTTTTAGAGGCGCCGCTTAAGCAGAAGTAATCGAGTCAAACTTCATGATTTGAGTGGGATTAGGGAGGGCTATAAATGCTCTTCTTAGACTTTGAGCGCAGTTAGATCAATCGCTAAGATGCAGAATCGGTCGTGATCTGGTGGGCTCAGCCAAGTATTTTCAGCCAGTGTTCAGATTTAGAATTGAACCCGTATTTGTTACATCGAACCCCCAAGCGACAAAGTGCCCTTTTGCTTGGCTTTTGTTTTTCTTCATATAGTTATTAATATTCAGATAATCTTTTCCCCAGCTGATTATGCGAGTAAAAGGTCTGGCTACCCAGAATTGAACCTCTTTTGCAGAGCCTCTTTCGGCGTTTAAAACATGTCTTGCGATTAAACCCGTAATAGTTCTGATAAATGGATTAAAACTTCGGCGATTATTTAATTTAATAACCAAATGCAGATGGTTACCGACATTGACATAATGATAAATTTTTACACCCCAGCGTTTCGCCTGCGATGCAATAACCGATTTAATTTTTTTAGCATTGTAACTATGAAGCATCGAATGCTTACCCACGGCGTGCTGAGATTTTAGCACCAGATGAATAGCCTCCCCAGTTGAAATTGGTCTTTTTGTCTTAGGATTACTTTTCAGTAGAGAACCACCAAAAAACTTATTTATTTTTTGCTTAAAAAAAGATTGTTGCCTTGCGTTTTTCATTTCAGTTTAAAGTCTATCGCAAATATGTAGCGATGTCAATTTATAAACCAAAAAAGAGATGAAAGCTAATGCACGAGCGTGGACCTTATCAAAACCGCTCGGTCTCATAGCGTTTTTTGCCCTACAAGCGTTATGGTTTATTTTTTGAGATCAACTTAGCTCACTTAAGTGACAAGATTTCGGCAGATATATGTCGCGTCGGCACATAGTGGCATTCGAGACTCGGATTTATGTTAATTTACCAATGAATAAACTTAATCTTCGACGCTGCGAACCAACGTCCAACATCGGGATTGAGAAGGGTCTTGCAAGATCAAATTCAGCGACTTTTAATCGAATCATGTAAATATTGAATGGCTTCATTTTTTTGTTGGTGTTCAACAAAAAAATGAAGACTTTTTTTCGTGTGAAAAGTCTTAATCAATTTTATTTTATTCTTTTCGAGCAGCCCTTTTAAAGCTGTGAGTTCAACTTCGGCGACGGAAGCGGCATAGGTAACCGAAACCGAGGCTAAGTTCTCATTCTGAATTTTAAAGCAATCCTGCTTTTTTTCAAAGCTACTCAGCGAAACCAGAGTTTCGGCCGGTGCGGTAAAATAAAAATCGGACTGGTCTGAATGAAGTAACTGCAATTCTCCGATCTGATTTTTTTGCAGAAAAGAATTGAATTGCAGTTGCTCGACCTCTTTGTTTTTTAAGAAGGTGATCTGATAAACCTGAGAATAGGAATTGATCGCCAATATACTTTGCGATTCATGATCGCAGTTATTTGAAACGGTAGTGCCGGTGCTATTTGTGTTTGTTGCGGCCCCAATATAAAGCTGCACATTTTTTTCGGCAGCCAGTTTGACTGAGCGATGATGCAGAACTTTTGCGCCCCATGAAGTCATTTCAAGTAGATGCTGGAAGTTCAGGCGTCGTAATGGTCTGGCATTTTTTACAAGCTTGGGATCTGCAGTAAAAACACCTTCAACATCTTTGAGAATTTCGCAGCGATCGGCTTTTAAGTAACCGGCGATGGCTACAGCGGTTATGTCGGAGCCGCCTCTTCCGAGTGTGGTGATTTCTTTTGTATTCTGCGATACACCCTGAAATCCGGCCAGTATTACAACCTTATCGGCCTTTAGCGCTTCCTCTACCCGAAATGCTTTAACGTCGATAATGTTGGCGTTAACGTGCGAGTCGTCAGTGATGATGCCGGCCTGACTGCCGGTAAAACTGATGGCCGGGCAGCCGAGATCGTTTAAGGCCATGCTTAGAAGCGCCATGCTGACGCGTTCACCGGTTGTGAGGAGCATATCAAGTTCGCGTAAATGGGGGCGGCTTGAAACCTGTTGTGCCAATTTAATGAGTTGATTGGTAGTTTCGCCCATGGCGCTGACAATGACGACAATTTTTGAACCTGATTGATGAAGATTGTAAATCCGAAGAGCAACCTGTTTAATCTTTTCGGGATCTGCTAAGGTTGCGCCGCCATATTTTTGAACGATGAGTTCGTTTTTCATGCGCTAATCTATCGCGAATTTTTTGTTTTGGTCACGGAAGTATTGTTTTGCAACGCTGAGCGAACCTAATGGAATGCGTATCTGATGGCCATCAACCTGCTTGGGCACGTAGCCAAGAATCAGTTCTGAGTTCAGATCTTTCATCGCACGGCGGGTGATGTTGAGATAATCGGCCAGATTCTCGAGATCGGTTCCGCTTGGGGCCCAGACAGTTTCGTAGCGCAGAGGATACTGAGCATCGATTTCGCGGAAACCATAAAGATTCGGGGCTTTTGCAATCATTAGTGCCGCAAGAATTTTCGGCACGTAATCCTGAGTTTCCTGTGGCAGAGCTTTGTATCGGACAAGTTCCCAATAATCATTTGTATGGAATCTTTTAATCTGTCTGCGAAGACCGTTCTCTCCCATGTTGTAGCTGGCTGCGACCAGATACCAAGAACCGAATTCTTCTTTGAGATCTTTCAGATAGCGAATGGCAGCCAGAGTACTTTTTTTTATATCGCGTCGTTCGTCAAGCCACCAGTTTTTTTTCAGGCCGTAACCTTTGCCGGTTGATTCGATAAATTGCCAAGGCCCGACGGCATTTGCCGTGCTGATGGCAGTTGAAGAAAATCCACTTTCAATCATAACCATGTAAGCCAGATCGGTCGGCAAACCGGCCTTCTTCAGTTCAGACTGCAGCAGGGGCATGTACTTCGTGGATTTTTCGAGCCAGTTTCGGAAGAAAGTCTTACCGCGGGTCTGAAAATAAGAGATCCAGACCGCAACTTTTTTATTGTACGTGACCGGTAGATCAAAAATGAAATGGTCGGTCTGATTTGTTTGGCGCGTTTCAAGCAGTTTCAGTTTTTGCTTTAATGTCAGATTGCTTTTTTCCGACTTGGAAGTATCGTTCAATTGAATGACTTCAGTAGAAGAAAACCCGTTCAGCGGAAAGCAAATCGGCAAAATAAGAAGAAGTAAGCTTAAAAAAACTTTCATACTGATCTGATTAGTATGACAGAAACCTGAGCTAGGTCGAGAGGACATTTTTGACAGTCGAGTTGCTAAACTGTGACAGAAATATGACAGGCCTTAGACTGAAGTCGAGAGCGGTTTTTTGCTTGTCGGCTGTCAGCTGCAATTCATAAAGTCTAGATAACTTTTATTGAACTTAGATCCAGTCGAGGTCGGGGTGGCATTTGGGTTGCTAATTTACCCGTATAGGAGAAAAGCGCAATGAGCCTAAAAGGTATATTCACGGCATTAAGTGGTGCACTCGCTCAAACGACGAAAATCGATACCATTGCAAATAATATTGCAAATGTAAACACAACCGGCTTCAAGCGCGATCAACAGACTTTCGGCGAGTATCTGACCGCAATGGAAAAAGAACCGCAGGTGATTCAGGTGCCGCGGGTTCCGGCTTCAATCGAAAGTTTTTATGAAATGAATGGCGGCGACAAAGGATTTGTTAATGCTACGGGAACTTACACAAATTTTGAACAAGGAAGTCTTAAACATACCGGCGGAAAATTGGATCTTGCTATTGATGGTGCCGGTTTCTTCGAAGTGGCAACACCGAGCGGTGTTCAGCTGACCCGGGCCGGAAATTTTACAATTGACGGAAACGGACAATTGGTTACCAAAGACGGATATGCCGTATTGACGGAAAACGGCGACATGAATAATCCTGAACAACGTGGCATTAAATTTACCGGGCAGGCGCCAGCCTACATTTCAGACGGCGGCGAAATTTTCGAAGGTGAAAAAAAATTAGGAATGATTTCATTATTGCAGGTGAAAAATATGGATAGCCTCCAGAAGGTCGGAAGTAACAATTATTCGATAAAACCCAATATGGAAGCTGAATTCACAAAGGTAGCGGTGCCAAATCTTAAGCAGGGATTTCTCGAGACCAGCAATGTGAACATAGTAAATGAAATGACTGAAATGATTACGGCCCAGCGGGTTTTTGAGGGAACGCAAAAAGCGATCAGCGCCTACGATGCAATGGCAGATAAATTGATTAATCAAGTCGGAAACACGAAGGGGTAATTAGATGATAAAGAGTTTGAATACAGCCGCAACGGGCATGGCTGCACAACAGAATAATATGGATGTCATCGCCAATAACATCGCCAACGTGAATACGAACGGTTTTAAAAAGAGCCGGGCCGAATTTGAAGATCTCGTTTATCATAATTTAAAAGATCCGGGCGAGGCCTCAGGCCTTAACTCCGTTACCCCAACAGGTGTTCAAACCGGACTTGGAGTAAGAACGGCAGCCACTCAGAAGGATTTCAGCGCCGGCAGTGTTGTTATTACTAAAAATCCACTGGATATGCAGATCGAAGGCGCGGGCTTTTTTCAAGTGCGGAATCCTGACGGTGAAATTTCATACACCCGCGACGGCGCATTTAAAAAAGATGCCAATGGCCGGATTGTCGACAAAAGCGGAAACGTTTTACTACCTGAAATTGTAATTCCCCAAAACTCGATGGCGCTTGAAATTACGCCGGCCGGGGAAGTTCGGTCACTTACGGGCCAGAACGGTGAACCTCAGGTACTGGGCCAGATCGATATAGCAAATTTTATAAATCCGGCAGGACTTAAAAGCATCGGTAAAAATCTTTTTGCTCCAACGGCGGCGAGCGGCCAACCGAATCAGGCGCGCCCCGGCACTTCGGGGCTTGGATTTTTGTCGCAGGGTGAACTTGAAGCCAGCAATGTAAACATTGTGGATGAAATGGTCAATATGATCAGTGCCCAGCGGGCTTATGAAACCAATTCTAAAGTGATTCAGACCTCGGATCAAATGATGCAAACTGCGGTAAATGTAAAATGATTAAGTTTTTAATTTGTTTTCTATTTTCGGTTTGTTGTTTTGCCTCTCGCGATGTGGAGCTGGTTATACCGTCTGCAGTAGAGGTTTCACCGCGAAGCGAGATTTCAATGTACGATATCGTTGAAGCAAAAAATATAAATGACGAAATCGTTTCGGATCTGAAACAAATTATTATCAAAGAAGACACTCTACACAAGGCCGACCTCGCCAAGATGCTCAGAGCAGTAAAAGCCCGGTTTGTGCTGCCCGTTGAGTTGAAGATACTTCGGAGTCGCGGCACGGTTTCGCGCATGGAAGTTGAGCGTAAAATAAAAAACAAAATTTATTCTCAGTGTTCGCTTTGCAATGTTCAGGTGCAGATTTCTTCGGTGCCGACCAATATGGAAAGCGACTGGAGCCTGGATCTCAATATAGATCTGAATAAAAATACTGTGATGATTCCGGTGTTCGCCACAAAAAATATAGACACCAAAGGCTGGATTATTGCCGAAATAAAAAGATATCAGAATGTTCCGGTGTTGAACAAGTCGGTCAAAATCGGCGATGTGCTGACGGAAGACATGGTTACAATTGAATACCGCCAAATGATGAATGCGCGCGACAATGTACAGAAAATTGAAGCGGTCATGGGCATGCAGGCCGTCAGATTTTTGAATGCCGGACAAATTCTTCAGTATTCTGATCTCAGAAAAGAGACAGTTCTCAAAAAAGGCCAGATTGTACGGGCCATGTTCGGAGCGGCGGATTTTGAAGTGGCCATTTCGGCAGAGGCGCAGGAATCGGGTTCCATCGGTGATGTAGTCAAGATTAAAAATCTAGATTCGCAAAAAGTATTTGCGGCAAAAGTGGTCGAGCGCGGAATCGTGAGGATTGAATAATGAGAAGATCTTTGAATATTATTTTATTGAGCCTGCTTGTGCAGGGTTGTGCAACGACAGATGAAGATCTGGTAAAGCTCGAAAAAGAATTGGCGGCCGTGCCAGTAGCAGTTGCGCCGCCGCCGGTTGCGCAACCTGAAGCAGAAGCTGAAGACGAAGAACCCATTGCCAGATATTCCGAAATGAACAATATGGCGCCCCCTTCAGACCGGCAGTACAAGCGAATGACCCGAAAAAAAATGGAAGAAGAGTCTGAGCTGTACAGTTCGGCCGGTTCACTTTGGAAAATGGAAGGCCAAACGAGCTATCTGTTTGCTGAAAATAAACATCGGCGCGAAGGCGATCCAACCATTATCAAGATGGAAGGCGCAGCACTTAAGTTGATTGAAAACAAAGTGGCGGTTGTGCAGGATCTGTTAAAGCAGCTCGAGAACCAAAAACTGCGCGCCGAAGAGGATTCGATTAAAGCCGAGACTGAAAAGATGCGCCTGGCCCAGATTGAAGAAGAAAAAATCCTGCGTGCACAGAAAATTGCACGTGGCGAAATAGTTATTGATCCGATGGAAGAGCAGATGAAAGATCTCTCTGGGCCATCAGCTAAAGCCGCTGCCGACACACGTAAACCGGCGGGTACCGTAGCCGGCAAAGCCGAAAAAGAAGAGAAAATCGATTTAAAAGACATTGAAAGCATACCTTCAAGGATTGTGGAGAAAATGTCCGGTGACACTTACCGAATCAGAGGTCAGCAGTATCTTACTATAAAGCGTAAGCCTTATAAGGTAATTGCCACAGCCCTTATCAGAGCCGAAGACTTCAAAGATGGCGGAGTCAGTTCTAGCAAGTTGCTGGAAGCGCAGTACGACCTGATTCACATCAAAAGGACGGCTGAATGAAGACGTTATTGTTTTTTATAATTTCTTTCACTTCTGCAGCTGGATTTTCGGCGCGGCTGAAAGATATTGCCAGTATCCGCGGTGTCAGGGAAAATCAGCTGATCGGTTACGGGCTTGTTGTGGGCCTGAAGGGCACCGGAGATTCCGGGTCTGCGCTGACCGGAAAATCCTTTGCACGATTGGTTGAAAAGCTGGGTGTTCAATTGGATGGAAAAGATTTACAGAGTAAAAACATAGCGGCGGTTATTGTAACGGCTTCGTTACCTGCATTCGCAAAAGCGGGCAATCCGCTTGATGTCACGGTCAACAGCATTGGCGACTCGGGATCGTTAGTGGGTGGAACGCTGCTTCAGACGCCACTTCGAGCGGCAAATGACGAAGTTTTTGCAGTGGCACAGGGTGCGCTATCTATTACCGGCGATGGCAAGGATATTCACACGACGGCAGGCCGCATTCCTAACGGAGCCATGATTGAACGCGATATTCAAACTGATTTTGCTTCAAGAAAAATGTACAGAATGACATTGCATAATTCAGATTTTACCACTGCCGCCAGAGCGGTTCTGACAATCAATAGAGAATTGGGTGGTCAGTATGCGGTGGCAAAAGACGGTGGTACAATCGATGTTATTACGCCGTTCTCATTTGAAAACAAAGGTGTTGAACTGATGGCGACAATTGAAGCCATCGAAATAAATCCGGACCAGAAAGCCCGGGTTGTGATCAATGAAAAAACCGGCACAATCGTGATCGGCGAAAAAGTTAAAATTTCTAAAGTTGGAATCAGCCACGGTAGCCTGACTCTCAAGGTTTCCGATGATAAAGGGAAAAAAGGTAAAGAGTCAGCTGACGACAAAATCACAGTACTTGATACCGGCGCAAACGTCGGTGACCTAGTCAATGCACTTAATAAGCTCGGGGTTTCGCCGAAAGATCTGATTTCGATTCTGCAATCCGTAAAGGCCGCCGGGGCTTTGCACGGAGAGCTTGAGACGATGTAGTAATTTTTTAATTTTTTCACGGGATCTCATGGATGAGAACTTGTGATAGGGGAGGGTCCTCAAATTTCATTAACCAGGATGGTCTAGGTGCTGACTATGTTAAGACAACCTCGCAGGAAGTTTCACATTAGTAAGGCAAAAGCAATCAAGGATGATCGTTTAAGTCGTCACTTGCACCTAGAAAAATCGCACGGATGCGATAGCGAAATTAAGGACACTCCCCAATTTTTTTTCAAGGACGATAATCAAGATGAGTGAAATCGGAAAAACAAACTCTGCAATTGCGTTGAGACAACCGCTCAAGGAAAAGTCCAACCAAGTAACCGAAGAAAAACTGCGTGAAGTTGCAGACCTTTACGAAAATCATTTTATCCGCGAAATGATGAAACAGATGCGTTCAACCGTTCATGAGAGTGGCTTTATCAAACAGAATAATGCAGAGAAAATCTTCCGTGGACAACTTGATGATCAATATGCAGATCAATGGGGAAAAGCAGGCGGGATCGGGCTTTCAAATCTTATTCATGACCAATTAATGGAAAAATTCGGCGAAAAACTAGGTCTTCGTGCGCCGATCGAAAAACCTCACGGGCCGATTAACTTGGATCACAAAGCGGTTTTTTCGGGTGCGGTCGGGCAACAACAACCGAAAAAAATCGAAAATGAACCGGTTACATTCAAGTTTCATGCGCCGGAACAGGAACGGCTTGAGCTTAAAAGTCCATGGGCCGGAACTTTGCTAGATAAAAAGTATATGGAATTAGACCAGATGCAGTTTCGAATTAAACACGACAATGGGCTGGAAAGTCTCATTCTGACACGCGGAACAGGTCTGGGGCCGGAACAGAAATTGTCTCCGGGTGACACAATTAAGGCTGGACAACAGTTGGGGTGGTTAAGCTCGGCGAGCCCTTTGTTTTGGACTGTCAGGCCAAATGTCTCAGAATGATTTGGTACAATTGTCTCTCTATGATACACTATTCAAAGGTTGGAGGTTCAGATGAAGATTACCCACAATAAGGTCGGCCAGAATTTAAATGCGACAGATACGCAAACTGAGAAAGCGTCGGGCGCAGCCAAGTCGGGTGATGTTAAAAAGAGCTCGGATTCTTCACAGAATTCTACTGCTGGAACCGCGTCATCTGAAGCGACCAAAGTTCAATTATCACCTCGGGTTCAGGACATTAAAAAAATCAAAGAACTTGCGATGAATGCTCCGGATGTTGACGGCGATAAGGTTGCAAAATTCAAGCAGATGATTGCTGAAGGAAAATATAAAGTCGATGCAAAAGCGATAGCCGATAAAATGGTAGATGAACACTTAAAATCCCGCGCCACTGAAGAATAAAAATTTAGCTAATAATATTTAACTAATAATTTGCTTCAAGGATGAGGCTAAAATGAAAAAAAGAAGTTTTGAAAAGTTAATTACAAATTTAGAGGAAATCACGAAGCAATACCGGTTATTGCTTGATTGCGTCCGCAAAGAAAAAGAATTTCTGGTTCAAAGCGACATTGAAAAACTGAATGAAAGTAACAATGTTAAAGATCAGATTCTTGCCAAGATCCGATCAATTGAAAATCAAAGAATTCTATCTG
>JANPPN010000102.1:0-9106 GCA_031428535.1 Bdellovibrio sp.
AAAACTAAACGTCATCTCGGACAGGTTATATATGTCGACGATGCTAACATGCTTCAAGTGAAGCGCCAATTTGGCTTTTGAGGAGTAAACGATGGCACGTGTAAAATCGGGGATGACTAATCGTCGTCGCCACAAAAAAGTATTAAAAAGAGCAAAAGGTTACTACTCAGCAGGTTCAAGATCATACACTCACGCGGTTGAAAAAAATGACCGTGCAATGGTATTTGCCTACAAACACAGAAAAATGAAGAAACGTGCTTTCCGCGCATTATGGACTCAGCGAATTAACGCTGCAGCCAGAATGAACGGCACCACTTATTCTCGCTTAATCGGTGGATTGATCAAAGCCGGTATTGAACTCGACAGAAAAGTTCTCGCGGATTTAGCAATTACGGATTCAGCTGCATTTTCATCTTTATGCCAACACGCTATTAAGCAGTAGGCTTATATTTTTTAAGCAGTAGGCTGAATCAGTTATGTAAGTTGAAAGCGAGCTCCCAAAGCTCGCTTTTTTTATTAAAGGATGGACAAGTGGATACGTCTTTTGAAAGCTTCGAAAATCGAAAAAAAGATCACATTCGTCTTGCGCTAAGTGATCAATCGCAGGCGCTTGTTAAATCCGGATTTACTAAAATAAAACTGCATCATCAGGCGTTGCCTGAATTTGATTTTGCTGAGGTCTCACTGCAGGTCAAACTGCTCGGACACGAATTCTCTTCGCCACATTTTATTTCATCAATGACCGCGGGCCACGAAAAAAGTTTTCCGATCAATCTGAATCTTGCAAGGGCCGCGAAACATAATAATTGGTTGATGGCGGTGGGTTCACAAAGACGCGAACTGACCGATACCAACCCCACAGCCGAATGGAAAAAAATCAAAGCCGAAGTGCCGGAAATTAAGCTGATTTCGAATATCGGCATCCTCGAATTATTGGCGCATTCACCTACAAAAATTCTGAACCTCGCAGAAAATCTTGAGGCCATCGGCCTTTTTGTTCATCTCAATCCACTGCAGGAAGTTTTTCAAGATAATCCTCAGGTAAATTTTACAAGCGCACTTAAAGTAATCGAAAAACTGGTCAAAGAAAGTTCGATTCCGATCCTGATAAAAGAAGTGGGTTTCGGAATAAATAAAGAGCTCAGCCATCGGCTTTTCCAGATCGGGGTAAAGATCGTCGACGTTTCCGGCAATGGCGGCACTCACTGGGGGCAAATCGAGGCCCTCCGGCAGGAACCGGATAGCCTAATTTCAAATTCGGCAGATGCATTTTTTGACTGGGGCCTCTCAACGATCGATTGTTTGCTGGGATTACAGGATGAAAATCTTTTTCATCAAATATGGGCTTCTGGCGGCGTGCGAAATGGTGTAGACTCGGCCAAATGTCTTGCAATGGGAGCGCGCGCCGTTGGCATCGCACAACCCTTGATGAAGACGGCTGTTGTAAGCGATGAAGTGACTTCGAGACTGATGAAGCAATTTGATTTCCAGCTCAAGGTGGCCATGTTCTGTACGGGTATTAAAAAGTGCGAGGATTTCCTTCATAAAAAGGTATGGTATGGCCCGGAAAATTAACCAACAACTTAACCCGAATAATAAAAGCCTGAAAAAAAAACTGGCCGATATTTTCAAAGGTTTCTCAAAATTCAATTACGTTGATCGCCTTAAATTGTTGAATGAGGCAGATGTTCTTTCGGAACAGGACATGCAATACCTTAAAGCGGGTGGGCTGCAATCCGTCGACCTTGCTGAAAAATTTGTTGAGAATGTTATCGGTTACTTTCAACTTCCGCTGGGTGTAGCAACCAACTTCAATATTGATAACAAAGATTACGTGATTCCGATGGCGGTTGAAGAAACCTCGATTATTGCAGCGGCCAGCAAAACGGCTAAATGGGTCCGCGAAAACGGCAGCATCAAGACCGAAACGCTGGGTCAGGATATCATCGGTCAGATTCAGTTTGCTAAAGTTAAAAATTTTATTTTATTCAACCAACAGATTCTTCAGCAGAAAAATTATCTGATCGAGCTGGCTAATCGTGAAGTGGCCTTCGGAATTAAAGCGCGTGGCGGCGGCGTCACAGACCTGAAAATCCGAAAGCTTATCCGTGAAGACGGTCTGGATATGGCCGTCATTCACATTTACATGAACCCCTGCGATGCAATGGGTGCCAATGTGATGAACCAGGTCTGTGAATATCTGAAAGAACCACTCGAACTTTTCACAAGTGAAAAGGTTACGATGTGTATTCTTTCAAATCTTGTCGATTCTAAACTTACCCGGGTTACGGTTACGCTCGATACGATTGAGGCCTCGCTAGCAGAAAAAATAGAAGAAGCCTCGCGTTTTGCAGAGCTTGATCCTTACCGGGCGGCCACCAATAATAAAGGTGTGCTGAACGGCATCGATCCTATTCTGATTGCCACCGGAAATGACTGGCGTGCTGTCGAAGCCGGTATTCACGCTTATGCTTCAAAAGACGGGCAGTACCGCTCGATCACGCGCTGGAGAAAAGTTGAAGAAAAACTGGTCGGGGTGTTCGTTGCCCCGGTAGTTGTTGGCACCGTCGGCGGCGTAACAACACTTCACCCTTCTGCCAAAGTTTCGATGAAAATGCTCGGCGTAAAATCGGCCAATGAGCTATCAAGGATTGCGGCAGCGGTCGGGCTTGTGCAGAACCTTGGTGCGCTCCGAGCCCTCACCACCGTTGGAATTATCGAAGGTCATATGAAGTTGCATATTAAGAATCTTTCGCTCGGTGCAGGTGCTACCGATGTTGAGATGCCGTTTGTCGTTAAACAGCTTGAAGAAATTCTCACTTTAAAAAAGCGGATTTCCTTATCAAATGCTATCGAGGTTCTCAAAAACCTAAGAAACCAAGCAAACCCATAAAATGAAACTTGAAGTACCGGGTAAAACATATTTATTTGGTGAATATTCAGTTTTACTCGGCGGCGCCGCCATCGGCCTCGCAACCCAGCCCTGTTTCCAGATCACATATCCGACTCAATCTCCGCCAGTTGAAGCAGGCCTTATTCAGTTTCACCCGGAAAGTCCGGCAGGTCGCTATCTGGCTAAATACCAAAAATCAGTTTCAGCTTTCTTATTAGACCCTTATCTTCTTGGCGGATTCGGGCGTTCAACCGCCGAGTACTGGGCCGCTCTCGTTCCTGATCTTCTAACCACCCCTCAGGATTTTCACAGCGTGCTGGCAGAATACAAAAGTCTGCATCTAGGCAGTGGAATTGATCTGGCTTTTCAGTATTTCGGAAGCATTTGCCTGGCCGATCCCGCCCATGGGTTTTTTCAGACTTTCAGCTGGCACTTTGAAAATCTCGATTTTTTCGTGCTCTCAACCGGCAAAAAAATCGCAACCCACGAACATCTTAAAACACTCGACCTTGATTCCCTGAAAGAATTGCCGGCCTTGTCTGAAAAGTTGACCCGCGTTTTCGCAGAAAATAAAGAGATTGAATTTTTAAGTCTGATGAAGCAGTGGTGCTTGCTGCTCACTGAACATCAGCTGATTCATCCGGAGTCTCTCGAAATGAAAGCGCAGCTTGAATCCTTTGAATCCATAAAACTTGCAAAACCCTGCGGAGCGCTCGGTGCCGATGTTATCTTGGTGTTTTTTGCAAAATCCCAGAAAGAAACCGTTAAAAATTTTCTATTTCAGAATGATTTTCTGATTCAGGCGCATTCCGCCGATCTTGCGCCGGGTGTGCTTGCACAACTTGAAATTCTGAAGGCCCAGTTGAAGGGCACAGTATGACGGAGCAACTTTGGGTTGAAGCTTCGGCACCCTCAAATATTGCACTGATTAAATACATGGGTAAGGCCGATGCAAGACTCAATGTCGCAACAAATTCATCGCTTTCCTACACTTTGGAAAACCTGCGAACCTTCGTTCGGATCCGAAGAATTCCAGAACTGAAATCAGAGTCTAAATCAGAGTCTAAATCAGAGCTTCCTTCTAAATTATTTTCTAAGTTAAATTCAGATAGTTGGTCCCCGTATGAGCGTGCGGATCTGCGGCCTATTCAATTGTCAGAAAAAGGCCTCACGAAATTTCTGGGCCATTTCGATTTTTTAAAACGGCAATTTGGACTCTGTGGGAGTTTTGAAATTCAATCGGCAAATAATTTTCCGTCTGATTGCGGCCTTGCAAGTTCGGCCTCGAGCTTTGCGGCACTGACGCTGGCTGCGCATGAATTTTACCTGATTGATACACAAGCCACCTCTGGCGCAAGCCAAACTAAAAAAGAATTCAGTCGCGCACAACTGGCGGCGCTTTCACAAATGGGATCAGGCTCTTCGTGTCGTTCTTTTTTTGAGCCTTGGTCACTTTGGCTCACTTCGGGTGCCGAACGTATTGAACTGCCGTACACCTCGCTCAAGCACCAGGTTTTACTCTGTGACGAAAGCATAAAAGCGGTGTCTTCAAGCGAGGCACATATGCGCGTGCTAACGTCGGATATGTTCAGTGGCCGCACCAATCGAGCAGAAGAGCGCCTCAAAGATTTCGTCAGTGCCGTCCGCAACGAAAACTGGAAATCCGCATTCGAAATCTGCTGGAGCGAATTCTGGGATATGCACGTGTTGTTTCAGACTTCGCGCCCTGCATTTTTCTATATGAATGCAGCCACTCTTTCTGCATTACAATTATTGCATAATTCATGGGTAACAAACAGTGACGGGCCAATTATCACCATGGATGCCGGAAGTAATATTCATTTGCTATATCGCCCGGATCAAACTGCAATCTACAAAAAAATAATCGCTGAATTTAATCCGATCATGCCGATCTGGACCGATGAGGGCTACCTTGCAAAAATCTGAAGCCTCTGATTTTCAAGTGGTCGTGCCCGGTAAGTGGATTCTTGCCGGTGAACACGCGGTTCTGCGCGGCAGCGAGGCATTGGTCTTTCCGTTATTTTCAAAATTTCTCAGACTTATTTATACAAAAGGAGCCAATGAACTCGAAATTAGCATTGCAGGTCAGAACCGGCAAGAAATTGAGCTCATCATCTGGTCGGTTCTAGAGCGTGCATTTAAACTTTTAAATATCAGGCGAAGCCAGATTTGCGGTGTTCTAGAACTTCAATCTTCTATCGCACTCGGTGGCGGCATGGGCGCCTCGGCCACACTTTGTGTGGCGCTGACAGAATGGCTGCAGCATCTCGGCTATATTCAAAAAGCAGAACTTTTTAATTTTGCGCGCGATCTCGAAAATATTTTCCACGGCGAAAGCAGCGGCGTGGACGTTGCCGTTACACTTAATCGAAAGCCACTGGCTTTCACCCGCAACAGCGGGTTCGCTGATCTGCAAATCAATTCGCACGTCAGACTGTATCTTTCGTATTCCGGCGAACGGGGCGTAACGAAAGAATGCATTGAAAAAGTAAAGGAGCTTATCGATACACAGCCGGAGGTTGCAAAACAAATTGATTTACAAATGGACCTTGCCGTCAGTGCTCTTAAAAATCTGCTGGCTCAGGCGCAAGTTCAGCCTGCTGTTTCTGATCTTTTAAGTTGGAGTAAAGCAATAAGCCAATCTAACCAATGCTTTGAAAAATGGGGACTGCTTACAGAAAACGTCAAGCAGCACCAGGCAAAGCTTATTGAAGCAGGTGCCCTAGCCGTAAAACTTACGGGTTCAGGCGGGGGCGGATACGTGCTCAGTCTTTGGCAGAATTCGCCTCCGGTAAATCTGCCTTTTGAAATGATTGCCTGCCTTGAATAGAAGTGAGATAAAAAGCCATATGCGGAAATTGGTCATTATACCCACTTACAACGAACTCGAAAATATGCAAGCCCTGCTTCCGGCACTCATGCAGCTTAACGAAAAGTTCGACGTTCTTGTAGCCGATGATTCTTCTCCGGACAAAACCGCCGATTTCGTAGCGGAATTTGCAAAAAAAAATTCACGGGTGCATCTTCTTTTGCGAAAACAAAAAAACGGCCTTGGTCAGGCGTACATTGCAGGATTCAAATGGGGCCTTCAGAATAACTACGATGCCATCATTGAAATGGACGCCGATTTCTCCCATCGTCCCGAAGATCTCATTATAATTTTACAGGCACTTGAAACTGAAGATGTCGTTATCGGTTCCCGCTATGTGCCGGGCGGACAGACAGTCAACTGGGGCCTGATTCGAAAAATGATCTCACGCGGAGGCGGAATCTATTCAAGAATGATTCTCGGCTATCCGGTACAGGACTGGACAGGCGGCTTCAACGGCTGGAAAGCCCAGGTTCTGAAAGACATCGGCCTCGACACGATCAGGTCTAACGGTTACAGTTTTCAGATCGAACTTAAATACAAAGCTCAAAAGCAAGGCTACAAAGTAAAAGAAGTCCCAATCATCTTCGAAGACCGTCGTGTTGGCCAAAGCAAAATGTCCCTAAAAATAGTTATCGAAGCCTTTTACAAAGTCTGGCTAATCCGCTCTTAATCGATTTATCATTAAACCTCCTTCGTTCCCGAAAATTCGACATCCTTCAAGCCCGAAGTTTACTGTTGGTACGACGGCTCACGATCTTCAGAGAAGTTTGAAATCGACCCTTCAATCCCGAGGTTTACCGTCGGTTCGGCGCGTTGAACGCTTCCGACGTGCCTTCGTACACTTGTAACAATTCGCTGACTTTGAGTTCGTGAAAGATTCAATGCACGATTGCAAAATCCCAAAAGCGAATTAAATCCGTAACGCACATAATATCTGTTCCGATCAATTTCGTAGAGCATTTCAATTAGCAATTTTTCATATTCTTGCATCCTATCCGCCACATCAACGGCTCTATTCAGACTGTCACGATCAATATTGGCTTTGAATTGCTTGAATTTTGGTTTCGTCATGCCACTCAGTATTGCAATTTATGTCTCTATGCCAAACATGAAAGAATAAGGAAATCACTTCCGACATGCGGATCGGGACAGGAATAACTCGGAATAATACGAAAATGAATTCCCGAAACTCGAATCAGGCATCCGAAACTCGGAATAACGCTTTATGTCGGCGGTAAACTTCGGGAGTGAAGGGTCGATTTCAAAAAATCGGAGAATTGGGAAGCATCGTACCAACGGTAAACTTCGGGAGTAGAAGGTCGACATTAATTCTTTTGAAAATCGTGAAAGCCAGCGTGTCGCTCCACTAATTTTGTTTTTTCCACTCCCAGAGCGCAAGGCTTGTCGAAACCATCGCGTTGAGGGATTCGATGTTTTTGGTGGGGATGTTGACAAATTTCATAGTTTTTTTCTGGGCGTGCTCAAGGCTTAGTCCCGGGCCTTCTTCGCCGACCCAGAGACGGAGATTGGGCGGCCAAGCGGCGCTCGCAATACTTTCGCCGAAAAGTGCCAAGGCGAAGTTTGCTCCGACCAGCGGAATCTCAAAAATTGCCAGAGCGGTTTTACAAAAATCAATTTTAAGGGCGGCACCTGCCGAAGCTTTTATGGAATGCGGTAGAAACGGGTGGGTCGATTCTTTTGTTAAAACGATTTGATTCACACTGAATCCGGCGGCGGATCGAATTAGCGCGCCGAGATTTCTCGGATCACCAAGCGGGCAAATTAATTCGAGACCTTGCGGCGGCACTTCAAAATTCTTAACTGAGAAGTCATTAAAAGTCAGAATCAAAAGCGGCGACTTCGTACCGAGGACGTCGAGTTCTTTAAAGAGCTCAATTGAAAGCTGTGTTGTTTTGACGCCCGCGCGATCACTGCCGGTTTTTCCAATAGTTAACGGAGAGATTTCTTTATCAAATATCAGGTATTCGGGTTTAAAACCGCGCTCGGCAAAACCTGTGAGGTCGTCGAAGAATTCAGCAATGAGTTTTTCTCCCATCAGAAAAAATCGATTATTTTCCTTGATGCCCTTAGAGGTGGTGAGTGATTTCCAGATTTTAAACTGGGGGTTCGTTGTAGATGTAATTTGCATTATTCAACCTCTTCGTCGGGGTCATCGGGCAGAGGTGCATTTTTTATTTTTCGGTAAACAACCAGCCGTCGGTGATTTTCGGTGTGCTTCAGATCGTAAGCGATGTCTTTTTCGAGTTTATAGTATTCGGTAATTTCGCGCATTTCAGCGGCCATTTTGATTTCCGGATCCACGCCCGGGCCTTTCATGAAATAGACATACCCGCCCTCTTGAAGGCAGCTCAGCACATTTTTCAAGGTGTTCGGAATGTCTTCGACGGCCCTGGTAATGACAGATTGAACCGGATAGACAAAATGCTCGTTGATATTTCGGCCGATAATGTCCAAATTGTCCAATTTGAGATCTTCGCGCACTGTTTTCAGAAACTCGACCCGCTTTTGAACGCCTTCGGCGAGCAGTATTTTTTCTACTGGATAGCGAATTTTTAGTGGCACTCCGGGGAAGCCGGGCCCCGTACCCACATCCAGCAGCGGGAATTTTATATCGACCAGTTCAGCTACGATCAGCGAGTCGATAAAATGTTTTATTGCGATGTCCTTGAGTTTTAAAAGACGGGTAAAGTTCTGATGTTCCTGATTCTTCATAAGAATTGTGTAGAACTCTGCAAGCTTACCGCGCTCTTGATGAGAGCAACTGAACTCGTGATTGCGGAAAATATCTGCAAGTCGGTCGTTCGCCTCTTCGACGTCATAGATTTTTTCCGGTTTAAAGTCGCGTTTGGGAGCCGTGGAGGCGCCCTTTAAGCTTATTCCGGCTTTTTCTTTACGAGCTTTGTATGGGGAATGGTTCTGCTTGTTTTTGTGCGCCACGATAAACCTTATTAAAGGAAGCTATCATATAGCTAAACCCTTGAAAAGACTAAAAATATTACACATAATAGTCAGCTATGTCACAAACACAACTCACTCAGATCAAAGACAGCGCTTTAAAAGCGTTTCAAGCCGCTGCCACCTCGCAGGAACTCTACAATCATAAAGTTCAGTTCCTGGGAAAAAGCGGCGCGCTTACGGAAGCCATGAAGTTAATGGCAACATTACCGAAAGAGGAAAAGCCGCTTTTTGGAAAAATGGTCAACGAAGTTAAAAGTTTTCTCGAGGCCGCGTATGAAGAGGCCGAAACAAAACTTAAAGACCGTGAGATCGATGCGCGCATGCAAACTGAAAAACTGGAT
>JANPPN010000103.1:0-2161 GCA_031428535.1 Bdellovibrio sp.
GGCGCGAACACAGGCCCCGTTCAGACATTAATTTTGACAATCTTAAAAGTTCTTTTTTATCTTCGGTCATTTTTTATTGATCCCGCCATCAACACTGAGAACAGCGGCCGTGGTCCATTTAGAAAGATCAGACGCCAGAAAGTACGCCGCTTCACTCACGTCCTCGGGTTTTCCGATTTCACTGAGCAGTTGAAAAGCCGTCATTTGTTTTATCGCCAGTTCTTTCGGGCCCGGAGCCAAAGAATGAAATGAATGAATCGGAGTATCGACGATGCCGGGGCAAATACAGTTGGCTCGGATATTAAACGCTCCGCCTTCTTGCGCAAGCGAATAGGTCCAATTGATGAGTGCGGCTTTCACGGCCGAATAAGCCGCCGTGCTTGCGGTGGGCTTAAGCCCCAAGGTCGAAGAAATGTTCAGCACCGAACCCTTTTTATTTTTTTTAAAAATCGGCCAGAGCAGTTTTGTCAGTTGCACAGCCGATAAAAGATTCACCTGAAACTGGGTCATCCAGTCGGCATCTGATGTTTCCTCAAGTAGGCCATACTGAAAAAGGCCGGCATTGTTAACCAGTATAGAAGGCGGTGCCAGATTTTCCAATTTTTTAAGAATGGCATCAGAATAGTCAGGCAAGTGCTTGAGATCAAACGCCAGAGTTTCTGTTTTCTTATTCGAACAGGTGGCTTTTACTTCACTCAGTCTTTTTTCATCGCGGCCGAAGAGCAACAGGTCGTAACCTTCTCTCGCAAATCGTTTGGCAATTTCGGCGCCTATACCTGAACTTGCGCCGGTAATCAGAACTGTCTGGGCATTTTTTAACATCTTTTAGGCTTTATCCATTTCAATTTTTGCTATTGTTTGAAGCTGCATGTTAGACGTGCCTTCATAAATCTGGCCGATTTTGGCATCACGCCAGAATTTTTCGACCGGGTATTCTTTCGTGAATCCGTTTCCACCGAAAAGATCAATGGCCATTGAGGTTACCTTTTCTGCAACTTTAGAAGAGTAGTATTTTGCCATAGCTGCCGATTCGATAAAATCCGCTCCGGCATCTTTAAGCCTGGCTGCATTGTAGACCATTAATCTTGCGGCCTCGAGTTCGATTCGCATCTGCGCCAGTTGAAACTGCACGCCTTGAAACTGACCGATAGCTTTACCGAACTGTTCGCGGGTTTTAATATAATTCAGTGTGGCTTCGTACGCACCTTGAGTTATGCCGACCATCTGCGCGCCGATTCCGATCCGACCCTCATTGAGGGTTTCGATTGCAATTTTATATCCTTTGCCGATTTCGCCCAGAATATTTTCTTCAGGTACTTCGCAGTTTTCAAAAATCAGCTCGCAGGTGGAGCTGGCACGGATTCCGAGTTTGTCTTCCTTTTTTCCGACCGTAAAGCCTTTAAAACCTTTTTCAACGATGAACGCCGTAATGCCTTTGTAGCCTTTAGTTAAATCCATATTTGCAAAAACAATAAAGAAACTGGCTTCTTTACCGTTGGTGATCCACAATTTATTTCCGTTCAAGAGCCATTTGCCGTCTTTCTTTTCAGCCCGGCATTTTAACGCAAAAGCATCCGAACCCGAGGAAGATTCAGAAAGACAGTAGGCACCCACCCAGTCGCGCGAAAGTTTCGGAAGGTATTTTTCTTTAAGACCCGGGCTGCCGTATTTAAGAATCGCGTTCGTTACGAGGGTATTTTGCACATCACAAAGCACGGATACTGAACCATCCACGCGGCCGAGTTCTTCGATCGCAATACAGGCCATTGTAAAGCTTGAACCGGCTCCGCCGAACTGTTCTGGAGACTCAATTCCCATCAAGCCCATTTCAAATAATTTTGTGATCAGTTCAGGCTTCATTTCGGCTTTTTCATCCATGTGAGTAACATGTGGCTTGATTTCAGCCTCTGCAAAGCTTCGTACGGCATCTCTGAATGCAATTTCATCTTCGGACCACATTGTTAAAGCAGGACGTTTAGACTCAGCTGACATTCGGGACTCCTTCGTAAACAAATATAAATAATTTAAAACAAAATAGACTTATACTCTGAATTGATCAAGTAACACGTGGTGTTAAAATTAAAAATTATAGAGTTTCGGCAAGTGTTCTTCCCACTTTTTCGTAAAATGAATCAACAATCTGTATAATGTCCTTACGTGA
>JANPPN010000104.1:0-11676 GCA_031428535.1 Bdellovibrio sp.
TACAACTGCGTTTTGGAAAGCTCGAATTCCGCTAAATGTTCGCACCACACAGTTTGTTGCGAAAGCTGCCGTCTTAGATACTTCCTACCAAGTTCGCACCACGCAGTTTGTTGCGAAAGCTGCCGTCTTAGATACTTCCTATCAAATTCGCACCACGCAGTTTGTTATAAAAGTTGCTGTCCGACCGTGATATTTAAATGCACTGCTTCTGGAAAGGGAACCGGGTACCCCGAAAAATTGGTCGTCCTTGTAGGACTCGAACCTACGACCCCTTCCATGTCATGGAAATGCGCTACCAACTGCGCTAAAGGACGAAATGTCATGATTGTCTGTAAAAACTAGCAGTATTTAACCGGGTTTTCAAGCTTGTCTTGCCTAATCGGTAGGGTTTGATTAAAAGTTTTCTTTCATGAGTGATTACAGCATTTTACCAATTCTATTAACAGGCTTGTTTATTTCGGTTTTACATTCGATGTTGCCGACACATTGGCTGCCATTTGTTATGGCATCCCGCAGTCAAAAATGGACCTGGTCGAAAACGCAATCGATATTATTAATCGCGGGGTTCGGCCATATTATTATGACGACAATTCTCGGCTCGGTGATTTTTGTTCTGGGGTTAGGCGTTTACCATAATATACAGAGTTACTTTATAGCTATCGCAAGTTCCTCAATCGCCCTCTTCGGGGGCTACCAGATCTATCAATACAAGATGGGGCACAAGCACTCCCACTGCGATGACGATCATGCCCACCATCACTCGGATGAATTTCAGGTTAAATCAAAGGATGGCTGGGCCATTTTAAGTCTTTTATCTTTGCTGACCTTTTCTCCATGCGAAAGTTTTCTGCCGGTCTACTTAAGCGCTGTGGGTTATGGCTGGAAGGGTTTCGTTCTTTTAAGCCTGGTGTTGGCGGTCGGCACATTAACCACGATGTTAAGTTTTACCTGGATATCCGCCAAGACGATGAATAAATATCAAATGGACTGGCTTGAAGATCATGAAAAACTGATAATCGGAGTGGGTTTGATCTTGCTTGCGATCATGCTGGCCGTGATCGAAGGCTCGCATTTAATGGTGCTTTAATGGGGTGCGCCCTATGACATCTCGGCTAAAGTGACGTCCGTTTTTTTGAATGCATTTGTCAAAGAAGTTAAAAAACGTCATGCTGAATGTCTATGAAGAGTTTTTTAATAATAATATTTTTGTCGGGAAATGAATGAAAATCATTATTCCGTGGAATGAACTTGAAGTATCTGTAACCCGCTCATCGGGTGCCGGTGGCCAGCATGTGAACCGCACAAATTCGGCGGTTCAATTGAGGTTTTCGATTTCCAACTCTTTGGTCCTTAGTGATCTACAGAAAGAAAAAGTAAAACGGAAACTTGCCCATCGCCTTGTGCAGGGCGATGAAATTCTGATCCGGTGTGAAGAAGAGCGCGATCAGAAGCGTAATAAAGAAACCGCATATGAAAATATGAACCGACTAATTAATAATTCCTTGATCGAGCCAAAGAAGCGGGTGGCAACAAAACCCAAAAGAAGTTCAATTCAGAAACGCCTGACCACTAAAAAAAGCCGTGGCGAAATTAAAAAAAACCGTTCTGAAAAAATTAAGTGGTAAACGACGACTGTGGCTTCTACCAGATTTCCAGCCTTAGGTTTTGAACTCGAATAAATTCTTTCTGATTTCTAGTTACAACCGTCAGGTCGTGAGCTAAGGCAATACTTGCAATCATAAGGTCAGCTTGGCCAATTGGAGTGCCAGCTTTTTCTAAAATGGATCTTTGTGTTCCGTAGAAATCGGTTGCGTCAACATCAAAGGGAAGGCTTTCGAGTTGATCAAATAATTTTGCCAATAGCGATAGGTTTTTTTCAACGGATTGGCTTTTCCTGGCTCCATATAGGAGTTCTGCCTTAACGATGCTACAAATGACAACTTGATCCGGAGTAAGAGACTTAAGTTTTTTGACTATTCCCAAATCTGAATTTTTCAGTAGTGCGATGCAAATATTTGTATCGAGCAGGTATTTCATAGATTATCGCGCTCTTGAGGTACAGGTCTTTCTATTTCCGGAAAATCGCCTTTCCAGCCGCCCGCGAGTTTAGAAAAAAAATTATCAGGCCATGTTTTCGGCTTAAATTTAGATTTAACAAGTTCGGATAAATAGGCAGATATAGATTTTCCTTCTTTTTTTGCAGCCTTTTTGATTTGTTCCTCGATTTCATCAGAAACGTAAAAATTTAACTGTGACATCTGGCCTCCAAATACTACAAGTATACTTGGTATACTTGTAAAAGTCAAGCGTTCTTAAAACGTTCGATTTTTTGAAATTTGGGCAATTGCACGAAGCTTCAAAGTGGCAAAAGTCTGCTGATTCATAATTCTTTAAAGTTAAAAAGTTTGTGATCCATCAGATGGCTGGGCTTTGCATTCTGAAGCGCATGAGTAAACGACGCCCCGAGATTCGGAATTTCTGTTTCCAGATCGGTAATCAGTTTTTTCATGCGTTTGCGTTTAAGGCCCTCTTGTGAGCCGCACAGATTGCACGGAATAACCGGAAAATTCCATTCTTGTGAAAGTGCAATCAGGTCTTTTTCGGCAACAAAAACCAAGGGCCGAATAATAGTATTGCGGTCATCGTCTGAGCGCAGCTTCGGCGGCATCGTCGAAAGCTGCCCCACGTAAAAAAGATTCAGCAGCGTCGTCTCGATGACGTCATCACGGTGGTGGCCCAGCGCCATTTTGCTGAATTTGTTTTCAAAAGCATAATCATAAAGTATTGCCCGGCGCAGTTTTGAGCATAACGAACAAAAAACACCGTCTTTAACTTTTTCGGTGACGATGGCATAGGTGTTTTTTTCAATTATTTTAAGTGGAATGCCTTCTGTACTCAGCCACTGTTGAAAGCCGACCGCATCAAAACCCGGTTGTTTTTGATCGAGAAGCACCGCCTCAAAAGTAAAATTAATTTCGGCGCGGGTTCTGATTTCGTCGAGCAGGATGGTCAGAATCGAAGAATCCTTACCACCCGAAACGCAAACCATCAGTTTATCGGCTTCCGCCAGCATATTAAATTCGGAAAGGGCCCGGGTAATCTGTTTCCGGATTTTGACGGCCAGCGGATGATTGCGATCTACTTTTGCAGTGCTCACCATGTAAAAAGTCCTTAGAGGTGTTGAATTTGAAAATTCGGTCTGGCCGTCTGAATACCATTTTTACCGAGTAAATCAAGCGCTGTTGTCACAACCTTGTCTCCGATGGAATACTGATGGCCGTAGTTGTCTATGAAATAGATCAATTTGATCGAAATTCCATAGTCGTTGGTTTCCAAAACGAATGCGCTGGCCGCCGGTGCCTTCCGGATTTCAGGGATCTGCGCCGTGGCGGCCTCAAGTAAAGCCGTTGTTTTTTTGATATCGGTATTAAAGCCGAATTTGAACGTCTGACTGCGGATAATCGGCGTGCCTTCAGCTGAGAAGTTAGAGACCTGGCAAAGTGAAACCAGTTTGTTGGGGAGAGTGATCATCTCTTCCGCAAACCCGATCATGACGGTTGATCGCCACGAGAGCTCCCGCACCTGGCCCACAATTTTGGTTGTGCCGTTCATGATTTCAAGCCAGTCGCCGATTTCGAAAGTTTTATCAACCTGAAGTGAAATTCCGGCAAATAAATTTCCGAGCGTGTCTTGCAAAGCCAGCCCGAGAATTATTGAAAACGCGGCCGAGGTTGCCAGTAACGGAGTCAGTTGCACGCCGAAAATATTATTAACTGTCCAGAAAGCGATAATGATCGAGAGTAGGAGTGAGAAAATATTCACCATCAAAAGTGGAACTCCTGCCCGCATCGATCCGAGAAACAAATATTGCAGAACAATCAAGCGGCTGGTTTTTACAAAATAAAATGCCCCGCTTAGAAACGTGACGAAACCCAGATAGGGGAGTAACCGCCGGATATTCATATCTTCCGCAGAGGCCTGCAAGAGTATCCAGTAAATCGCAAAAGTAAAAGAAAGTATTAAAAAGTGCTTTGCAAGATCTTTAAGTTGATTTTTTATACTGAGGTGGCGTTCTGAAGTGGCTTCTTTAAGAAAAATTTTATAAAAAAGAAAGGTTGAGAGGCCCAGAAAAAAGAGAAAAACAAAAATTTCGGGATCCAATACCTGATTAAGCTTTTGTGTCTGGATAAAACGATCATTCATACGGTACTCTAACAACTGCAGAAACCTCTGGCAAATTAGGCAATTCGCAGCTGGATTTAAGTCGGGGTCAAGGTGGTCATTCGTGGAGATTTCTTCTATCATGTGAAAGACTAAATAATTTTTTTAACGGGAGCCCTATTTTGGATCAATCCGCACTGAAAAAGCCAATGGGCGTTTATGTTCTGGCCGTCCTTTTTTTGCTGGCGCCGATCGGCAACATTCTGATAAGCTTTGCCGGTTCCGGCATCAAAAATTGGTATGATTTCGGAGTGATGATTCCACTTATGCAGAGTATTCCGGCAGTGGAGTGGATCTGGCTGGGGTTACTTTTCGTTTCGGGAATTTTACTTTTCAGACCGCACAAGCTGTCGTGGTCGATCGCGATTTTTACGCTGGTGCTGGTGTTGCTGATCAACGCGTACCGCCTGTTTCAGGTTGATGGCAACTCGATCGATCCGGTTTTTTTGAAAATATTTTCAATCCTTGCCATCATCTGCACCTTAAGTGTTTTAGTTATTTCATTTTACTTTAGATTTCCGTATCTGGATCGTCGGGCAAATTGGTTTTCAAATACCCGACGATTTGATATTCGAACGCCGGCAGTTGCAAGCGGGGTAAAAGCCAATACTGAATCGATTTCCGATGACGGTTGCCGGCTTTCTTTTGAGGTGCCCTGTGAATTTCAGAAGGGTGCGATTCTGCAACTCCGGTTTCTGGAAATTTCAAAAAATGAAACTGACGCCGAAGTGATCGAAAAGCTCGAGTTCGGTGCCCGGGTCGAGTTCAGAAATCCCGGAGTTGCGTTCCGTCAGGACTTTGATCGATGGCTAAAAAACCGGAAGTAGCCCAACTGTCTCAAAACGAAACGTAACATAATGATTTTTTGGGGTGTCTCATAAAGTTCACTCTCCGATGTACCGAAAAGATAATGTTCGTAAAATGCGTTTAAAATTGAAGTCCTAGAATATGTTTGGGGTTCGAGATGTTACAGATTTTTAATTTAAAAACCGTCAGATGGCTTGCCGTTCATTTATCGTGTTTATCCATGATTTTTTCGCCCGTTGCCTCGGGTTACGAAGCCGAAAGATTCAATCAGAAAAATCTTCGGCAAATCGTTGAGGAATTCGGCCTCCATAAAAAAACCACTTTAGGAGAGTTCTGGGAAAAATCCAAAGGCAATATTCCGGGCCATGTTTACCGCGACCTCGAAGCCTTTGTTGCCGAAAATAAAAATTTGCTCATGCCGGAAGTCAGCCTAAGTACCGCAAAGGGCAGTAACGGGCAGGAAGTGCCGGTCATCAGATTTACTAAAGACGGCAAAACCCACACAGCTCAGATATTCGACGAACCTTCAAAATGGGCAACTTTTAATGGCGTTGGTCTTACCGGTGTCGATCTCGGAAGAGTCGAAGACGCGTTTACGCGGGTCGCGGCCAGCAATATCAGATTTAAAAATGAAGTCGACAAATACCGCGAAGCAAAAGTCACAAAGCAAATTGTAAATTCCGCACTTTTAAAATCCAATGAATACAAGCGCGATTTCAGCCGCTTTGCCGGATTTCCGCGTATAACGCCCCAGATGTGGCAAGGGCTGTCGGTCGAACAACGAGCGGGCTACATCGTAAAAATGCAATTGATGGCAATGAACGCCAGAAAAGTGCTGGCCGTGATTCCTGCAAAGAAAAACGCACCGGCTAAACCAAAAGACTCTGCCGCAATAGAGAATTTTTATAAAGCGATTTTCTTAAATCCGGTTCAGGCAGAAGCCGGTAAAGTTACACCAAGCGCCGCAGTCCGTGTTCTGGGCACGTCAGTCCGCACTAACAAGGGCGTGGTAACTATTCCGTATACGGCTAATACCTGCGTGGTGGCCGGCTATATCGGAGCCTACGGCACTGTTACCAATGTCAGCGGTGCAAATCGCAGCGGTTGCTCGGTTGATCTGGCAATCGCCACTTATAAATCTAATGAAAATCTGAAATTTGTTCAGGAAGCCAACGATACGTGCGCCGCTGAAAAGTCGACGCTCATTGCCTGTAATCCGATTATTTACGGATTACCCGCAGGTAAACCCGCGTGTATCGACCGCACTTCGACCGAGTATCAACATGCCACGCATTTTAAGAGCCCATCCAATAAAGAAACCTGCGATGGTAAAAGTAAACTTGCAAGTACCGATGAAATTATTCAGTTCAATGAAAAAGATTATTCAAGTGTTCAGCCGCGTGAAAAACAGATCGCCGCTATTGAGGCCGACCAGAAAAAAGACGACTACGCCCTGACCAAGTCTTATATCAAGGGAGTTCTCATCAAGCGCGATCCTTTAATGATTGCCCTGCTTGAAAAAGGCGAATGGAATCTGGGGCTCGATGAAGAGTTGGTTAGAATTCAATCGCAGTTTGAGCAGGAAATCGAGCGCGCCATCAAAACCTGCGAGAACGACATCACCGGCAAGCATGAACCGAATCAGAAGCTGGCCTGTGATCAGTTGCATCGTCGCTGGTTATTTACCGAGAGGGCTATTGCTAACTTACGCGCTAAAGCCTGTGTTAAGCCGGCTCTTTACGTTGGAACTTATGCGGCCGGCGAGTCGTCATATGCTGATACCGCAAAAGACAAAACCGCATTGAACAAAAAAACAATTGATGCCAAAGGTACCGCACTTTGCGAATGCCCGGGTGCTACGAAAGTTGATTTTGCAAAAAGCTGCCCGAGTGCAGCAGTCGTTGAACCGCCCCCGGTTCCGCCACCAGAACCAGCGCCAGTTGATGTAAGCGTTGCGCCGAAGTGTGATAAGCCGCAGGGGATTGCCGGCTTCGACTACGAAAAATGTAAATGCGAAGGCAGTAAAAAATTAAAACAGGCAAACGGTGAGGCTTCGGCCTACGAGTGCGAAGGTACGAATTGGGTTGCATGGGGGCTTGCCGGGTTAACTGTGGTTGCGCTGATAGCCATGTTTAATAGAACAAAAAACCCGTCGCCGCCGCAACCACAACCGAAACCGCAGGCACAGCCACAACCGTCGCAGCCGGCGGCAGTACCACCGGTGAAAGTAGTTCCGCCGGCACCGTTGTGTAAGAATAAATCGGAAGCCCCGATGGGTAATCTTGCGCTGTGTCCGAAGTGTTTGGATGGTTCATATATGACAACAACCGGTTGCCCGTCAGAAGGCGGTTCCGGAAACAATACATGTAAAAACCCGCCGTGCAGCGGCGGATTACCCGGAACAAGACAGTAGGAGATATTATGAGAATACGACATCTAATGGGTTTGTTAAGATGGTTAATGGTCTGGACCTCAACTTTGACGATGTTGGTAAGCCCAGTCGCTATGGGGCAGGAAGCCGAGCGCGTCACCAAAAAGCAGATGCAAGCGGTGATGGATTATCTGGGCCTCAATAAACAGATGACGCTGGGCGAATTCTACAAAAAGAATAAGCATCTTTATCCTGAGCGCATTCGAAAAGACATTGAACCGCTGTTCATGAGTTTTAAAAATCAGTTGATGCCAACGGTTGAAGTGCTTTCTTCAAAAAACTCCAATGGTGAAGAAGTTGCAACCCTTCGCCTGACTCAGGGTAAAGAATTAATCAATCTGCAATGGTACGGCCAAAAAGAAAAGCTGCTGAAGTTTCAGAATACAAACTTAAGCGAAATCGACGTCATTAATTTCGATGACATGTTCACCCGAATTATTGCCGGCGATGAAACGTTCCGCAAACAAATCGAAAACAATTCTGTTGATGACAAAGTAAAAACTCACGACTTTTCAAAAGCCACAAAATATCCGGATGTTTCAAAAGCCGAATGGAATTCAATGTCGGCCCAAGACAAGGCCAACTATATTGTTACTTTGCGTGGCCTGTGGCAAGATGCGCGTTCGATTTTAAGAGCAAAAAACGCAGCTAAAAAAGGTAAAAAAACCTCGGCGTTACTTAATGATAAGACTAAATCTCTTTATGCACTTGTGATAGGATCCGAGGCGGTGGCCGCAGGAAAAACCGTTGCCACCGGTGAAAAATCCGCAAACTATTTTTCAGGTGAAACCTGTATCGTAGCGGGCTATGTTGCAAAATATGAAAAAACGGATTCTGGCGAATTCTGTGATCATCGAATTATCGACAAAGTATACAATAACAAAGACAACTCACTTTATAAAAAAGCCAATGATCTTTGTTCTTCCTCAAGCCAGATTGCATGCAATCCCTATGTTTTCGGAACTCCGAACGGCGCTCCAACATGTGTAACGCCCTCCCGAACCGCTGATAGTTTCCAGAAAGCCTCGCATTGGGACGGACCTTGTGATCGGGCCAGTCGGCTTCAAAGTTCGACCACTGAAATTTCTATTCTCAAAAACAAAACCGATAAAGGACGCTATGAAGACAACAACTTGATGCCCGAGAAGGAGCGCGAAGATCTCTTTAAAATAGAACAAGGCGAAAACTTCAAGCAAACCGAAGACTACCTTCTTGGAATGCTTAAATTCAGAGGCCTGGTAAAGGAAGACGTAAAAAGTATTTTTGATTCCGGCGCTTTATCAGACCAGATTTATAATCAGATCATTCTCGATAAAAAAGGTTTCGATAACGAAATCGCAGAAGCGCAGAAAAGCTGTAAAGCCGAATCCGTTGCGACGAAAAACGGTACTCGGGTTCATGAAAAAAACTATTGGCCGGCCTGTGACCAATTTCACCGAAGATTTTTATTTGTTCAGGAACTTTTTCAATCGAAGTGTGCGGGGCAAAAACTTAATCCCGACACTCTTAAGTGCGGTTGTGCTGCACCTCCGGCAATAGTGGCGCCTGGTCCGAAGGGGCCGGCAGATACAGCAACTCCTGTTGCCAAAATTACGCCGGTACCCGAGTCAGTACCGCCAAAAGCTAAACCCTTCCCACGAATACCTGCAGAAGTTGTTGCGGGCGCAAGTTGTACGGTTGTATTACCGCCTGCAGTTGTGATGCCTCAACCGGTACCGCCTACAGATGATACCTCAACGCCGCCTGTAGCGGCTGAAGATTGCGAATCTAGATTTCCAGGTTCCGGTGCAACCGGTGCGAAGTGTCTTTGTCCTACCGGCGGCGCTCCTAAAAAAGATGTCACCGACATTGCAAATGGCTCTGAATCCTGGTCTTGCGAGTTTAAAAATGCCGATAAAGTTACAGTTAAAGCTAAAGAAGAGTGCGGCATCGCCTGTAAAATTTTTGCGGGTATAAAGAAATATGCGCTACCAGTCTTGCTGATCGGTGCTATGGTTTACGCGGCCAAAAAAGGTGCGGAGATGCTGGCTCCGAAAAAACCCGGGCTGAACCCCGCGCTTGATACATGTCCGAGTGGTTCGCCACCTCCGTGCGCTCAGAAGTGTGACATGCCACTGAAAATTCAGGCTGACGGAACCTGCTCTTGCGGTGGTTGCCCACCGTTTCAAGCGCCAGATATCAACTGTTTTTGCAGCAGCGGTACGCCGACCACGACACAAATGTTTTTGTGTCCGGACTCAACTACACGGGTAGCTGACCTCAGCAAATGTCCAACCTACCCCTGTTGGAACGGGCAGAAATATCAGAATCCGCTTAACTGCCCTCCGGCTCCCTCGGTTGCACCTGCAAGTTCAGGAACGAGAAAATAATCATGCTGTCGTCTATTACGCCGCAAAATGAAAAACATGAATCACCGCCTGAACTTCCAAAGAGGTACCGAGGCGGTACGTTTTTCAAAAGGTCTGATTATTTTGTTGATGATCGGGTTGAATTCAGAAGTGGTTCGCAGAATCGTTCGGGCTTTAAACTGGCGCTGTGGTCTTGGATGTCGGCTTTTATCGACGGGCTAATTCTTGTATCAATAAGCTGTTTTGCCATGATTTTATTTTCGTTTTTAATGCGCACGCCGGCCCGTGATGTTCTGAAATTTATTTCAATCGAACCTAATGTAACTAAAATGTTTTTTTGTTCATTCTTATTCAGTTTCTGGGCCTACTTAGTGATAATGCGCATTTTTATGGGAGCTTCGCTCGGGGAGTGGACCTGCCAACTGCGTCTCGGGCAGCCGGTTCAAAGGATAAAAACCAGTTATTATCTCAGGGTTATTGCACGAACTACTTTAATTTTACTTACCGGCATTATAATAATTCCGGTTTTGTCTTTGATTTTAAAACGCGACCTCATGGGCGAATTAACCGGAGTGCGGGTTTACTCTTTAGTGTAGTTTTCTAAAAGCATACAAACTTCGAAATGCTCGGTTTGAGGAAATTGGTCAACAATAATTATGTTACGTAGTCTAAAGCTATTTTTTAGTTTCAATAGATCATCGGTCATTGAATCCGGAAAACACGAAACGTATATTAAAAGCTTCGGATTAATTTTCAATATTTCATAGGTAAAATTTTTAAGCCCTGACCGCGCCGGATTAACAAAGACCAATCGATGTTCTTCCGTATTGACTTGTTGTCTATGAAAATCACCAACATTAACCTGCAGATTTTCATTAAGACCGTGAATCTGAGCATTTGCCAACAACTGCTGTGCGGCCGTTTTATTAATCTCGTAAGCATCAACCTTAAAACCCGACTTTAAAAAGCCCAACGTAAATTGTCCGATACCGGGGCCGAACTCAAGAATACTGGCGGGCTCTTTTAATTCGGAAGTCCAGCGCAAGACCTGCTCAACCATCGCGGTACCACTGAGCCATGAAGGTTGCGTAAAGTCTGAAATCAGGCAATTGAGCTGCAGAATATTTCCGGTGTAATCAGTGGTTTGCGTCCAGGTATGCGCAACCGGATCTTTAAGTTTGAGCCCATTATTTTCGCGAACGAGTTGCTTGCCTTTTTGGCCGATTTCAACAATAAAACCCTTATTAAGAAGTTCAGTCAGAACTTTCTGATCTTCGAGTAAGTGTTTGATATCTCTATTTGAAAAATCGAGCCAGCAGCCTTTTATTCCGCCTGGACCAACCCGTAATCGGACGCTGCCTTTTTTTACAGGCTGTGTGCCGATATAAAATCTAAAATTTTGAAATTCGGCATAGGCTATTTGTAATTCAGGGTTAAGTTGCAGGCACTGGTCAATTTGCAGCAGTTTTTTAGCGCGGTCATAGAATCCGAAAACATGCCGGCCGGTTTTTTCATCGAATTCCAGCGTAAAATCCACACGGTTTCTTAAGCCTAGTTCCCCGCAGCTTAAAAACTGAATTTCAGCCTCTGAGACCAGATTTTTTTCATTCAAAAGTGCCTTTAAGCGCTCGATTTTGTTCGTTATCTGATCAGAATAGGGGGTGCCCCAACTGCTGCAGCCACTGCAACTTGGCGAGTATGTACACATTGACAAGTTTATTCCCCCTCCGTAAAAAGTGTGTATGAAAAAATATATCATTTTATTGACGTCTTTTGTATCGTTAATCACGCAGGCGCAGGTTGCCGGCTACATCGAACCGGCACAAAGTCTGTTGTCGGAGCAAAAGCAAATCACTTTTGTCGGCACAC
>JANPPN010000105.1:0-6160 GCA_031428535.1 Bdellovibrio sp.
TTTGTATGCACCGGACTACGTGGTTAATGCCGGTGGATTGATGAATGTTTTTGTTGAACTTGAAGGTTATTCTCCAGACCGCGCTTTCGATAAAACCCGCAAGGTTTATGACAATGTTAAAAAAGTGATCGAACTTGCCAAACGCGATAACATCGGAACGCACACCGCCGCTGATCGGCTGGCAGAAGAAAGAATGAAGACGATCGGAATGCTGAAACAAAAGCATCCGGGTAAATCAAGTCGTGCATTTACGACTTTAAAAGAAGTTTATAACCGCTAATAACAAAAGGAAAAATAAAGATGGAATTTATTGAAAAACAATGGAAGTTAATACTCAGTGCAGCAGGGTTTGCCGTTCTGGTCGGAGCGGTCATCACACTGGTTTCGGTACGAGCAACTCAAAAAGAAAAATCCGCACAGGAAAGCTATTTCACTGTAGAAAAAAAGCTGAATGATCTGAAAAACCCAAAGCCCGAAGCGCCCACTGCTGAAAAAAAAGAAAAACCTAAATTGGAAGCGCCCACCGATTATACCCAGATAAAAAAAGAACTTGAAAAAGTGTCGGCAGATTTTCCGGGAACAGTTGCTTCGCAGATGGCGGCCCTACACGTAGCTAACATTCTGGTGGAAGAGAAAAATACCGATGCTGCTCTGGCCATTTTACAGAAGGTTGAAAATAAAGACCGTGGTCTGGTGAATACATTAGTTCAACAGCAGATCGGTCAGTTACTGGCAGATAAACAGAAGTGCCCCGAGGCCATCGCGATCTGGCAGAAGATAATTGAGCGCCGCGAAGCCGGTTTTATTCACAATGAAACCAAACTTCAGCAGGCCCTTTGTTACTCAAAAATGAATGATTACAAAAGAGCCGAAGAAATTCTGACCAATTTGGCAAATCAAACGGCAAATCCGGAGATGAGTAATTCGGCAACTTCAAAAGAGGCCGAAAAATATCTGCGTCTGATTCAGTTTAAAAAAGCCAGCGGAACTTAATCCATGATTAAGCCGAGGTTTCTTTTACTGATACTATCCGCAGTTTTTGTTTCCGGCTGTTCGATGCTTTCGAAAATAAATGAAAAGAGTAACCGGAAGTTTGTGGTTAACGCCCAATGGGTGCAGGATACGCTGGTAAAAAAAAATAATGAGTTCCGGAAAATCAACAGAATGTCGCCGGTTATCTATAAAAACACAGTCGTGGTGGGCAATTCAATTGATGGATTAGTGTCTTATGATCTCGGTACAAAAAATGTAAAATGGCGTCTTAATATTCCATATGGTGTTGAGGCCAGTGCGGCCTCGATTAAAGACCGCCTATTCGTGGGGTCCAACAACGGCCGAATGTATTCAGTTAACCTGCAGAACGGGGAAATTGTCTGGAGTTTTGATTCAAAATCAGAGCTGGTTTCAGAGCCCTTGCTCAATGAAGGCGTACTTTATTTTGTTTCGGGCAGCCAGACCCTCTATGCTCTCGATGCGGCCACGGGCAAGCAACTATGGATTCACAGCCGTCAGGACACCACCAGTTCAATGACGATCAGGGGCGGTTCAAAGCCTTCGATTGCAAATGATGTACTTTATGTCGGTTTCAGCGACGGTGCATTGGTTGCCTTGAATGCCAAGACGGGTACTGAGCAATGGGAAATCACACTGAATCGCAATTCTAAGTTTAAAGACATCGATGCCTCGCCCGTTATTGACGGCGATTTTATTTATGTGAACAGTTTTGATGATAAAGTTTACTGTCTATCGCGGGAAAAAGGGGAAATCGTCTGGAATGCGCCTTACGGAGGCCCGACAACGCCATTGGTTTCAGGTGCTCACGTTTTCGTTACGTCGTCGAAGGGCGAGCTAGTTTCACTTAGCAAGAAAGACGGGAATCTTGCGTGGTCGAGAAAAACAAGTGAAGGTATTTTTTCAGAGCTGAGTCTGTTTAATGATCTAATCGTTACCGGCGAAACTCAGGGTAAGTTGCTTTTCTTTAACAAGACCACCGGCGAAACCGTTGGCAGTTTTGAACCCGGCCGCGGCGTATTTTCGAAACCCAGTGTTTTTGATAATTTAATTTATTTTGTATCGGGCGAAGGTAATGTTTATGGGCTTAAAGCGCAATACGAATTTAAATCCTCGATTTACTATCTGAATTAAAGGTCGTTATGTATAAAAAACTGATTTTGGGTGTTTTGTTTTCTGCATCAATGGCGTGCTCAAGCCATCCGTGTAAAATTGAAGAAAGAACGGATATCGTTATGACCGGAAACGAAAAAGTTTCGACTGCAAAGAAGGACCTCACGCAACGAACCTTTGTCTACAAAGCCGATGGTTCACTTCAATGTGGCCAGGGTGAAAAAATCGAAATCGCCAGCATGCGAAAAGAGCTGGGAAAAATTGAAGTGTATTCTTCAGAGAACAAGCATGACGGCATGATGCGGATTCAGGTTTGCGGCGCGCCTACTGGCAACAGTCATGTTTTTGAGATTAATAAAACCGACCTTGAAGCCGCGCTCAAACTCGGTTTTAAAAAATGGACCCGAGACTAAAATAATTTTTGATATAAATACGTAAACTCCAGCGCCAGAAACTCAGCTAAATCTTTCATATTTGAAGCTCTGCCGTGGCCGCCATCGGTATTTTCATTGTACAGCACCGGATGCCCGAGCTCTTGAAGTCGTGCCACCATTTGTCTTGCGTGCCCCGGATGGACCCGATCGTCTTTTGTACTGGTCAGATAAAAGACTTCCGGATATTTTGCTTCCTTAACCAGATTATGCAAAGGCGAATAGCCCAGCAGATACTCGCGCATTTGTTTTTCTTCTGGGTTTCCATATTCTTCAACCCAACTGGCACCGGCCAGCCAGTTATGATATTCGAGCATGTTTGCGAGCGGCACCTCACTGATGACCGCACTGAAAAGCTCTGGCCGCTGTACAAATGAAACCGAAGTCAGTAAGCCACCATTAGAACCGCCCCGGATGCCGAGATGCTTTGGCGTCGTAATTTTACGGCTGATAAGATCTTCAGCGATGGCGTAAAAATCTTCGTAGGCCTTGTGCCTATTTTCTCGAAGTGCTGCCTGATGCCACGCCGGACCATATTCACCGCCGCCTCTGATGTTCGATAGAACATAGACGCCGCCTTTTTCAAGCCATACTTTACCGGTTGCGCCTAAATAGGCTGAAGTCATCGAGATTTCAAAGCCGCCATAGCCGTAAAGCAGGGTGGGATTTTTGCCGTCGAATTTCAGGTTTTTAGAATAGACTACGAAGTACGGCACCAAGGTGCCGTCTTTACTTTTTGCTTTGAATTGCGAAATATTAAAACCTTTTGCACTGAAATGCACCGGCGCTTTCAGAACTGCGGCCGGTTTTGATTCAGCAGCCGACTCATCTAAATGGTAAATAGTGGTCGGGGTCAGAAAATCCGAATAACTTAAATAGACATGATTAGACTGAACATCTGTTGCGGTTACCCCGGTATTGCCGTCTTGGGCAGAAATACTGAAATCCAGAGCGGTCCACTTTGATGATTCCAGCCGGTATTTCAACACTCTTTTTTTGACTTCATTAAGCGTAACCACCCAAAGATGATCTTTTGAAAGCATTGAATACTCATAAAAACTGTTTTTCGTGGGTATGAAAACCGGCTCAATTGCAGGTTTTGGATTCAGCATTTCATTTTCGGGAATTGAAAGCAGACTGCCGGCCGGATATTCGTTTAAAGGATCACGAGTCGTAAACAATAAATGTTCTTTATAGAGACCGACGAGGTTTGACGTCTTAGGAATTGTAAGTCGGTGTAACTTTAAGTTCTGAGTATTCAGCAGATAATCTTCTTCTTCAAAGAAAGAGATTTGATTTGTTACAAATACATAGCGTTTACCATTGATAAATTGCGAATCAACACTGACACGAAGGTCATTTAATTTACAGTCGAAAATAACCTCGGCATCCTTTAATTGCTGACCACGTTTCAGGACTTTGAGCTTAGACGGGTAACCCGAGGAGGTGAGTGCTGCTGGATCTGTCGCGTCCCCGACTAATATTGTATTCTGATCAACCCATGCAACATTACTCTTAGATTCCGGAATACTAAACCCGTCCGTTACAAATTTTCCGGTTGGCAGGTTAAATTCGCGCAATACTGTAGCATCTTTTCCGCCGCGGGAAAGGCTGATAATGCAGGACTTAAATTCGGGCTCTAAACAGGTAAGCCCCTTGTAAACCCAGTTTTCTTTTTCAGCGGCAGCTAATTGATCCACATCAAGTACAAGTTTCCATTCAGGTTTGCCGGTATTAAATGAAGGAATCGAAGCTTTGCGCAAAATCCCCTTAATATGGACATTATCCTGCCAGAAATTGTAGATTTCGTTATTCTGTATATAAAAGGCCGGTAATTTATCCTTTGCTGAAACGATCTTCAAAATCGCATCATACGTTGGCTGATAGCGTTTATCTGTCTTTAACCTAAGATCCGAAAGGCCATTGTTTTTCTTTGCAAAGGCCAAGGCTTCAGAACCTTCAACATTTTCAAGGTAATCCAAATGGGCAAAGGGTTGATCTTTTAGATTTAAGGTTGGCTTATTCATAGATGAACATCCCATAATAAGTAGTCCGATTAGTAGCAAGCTTTGTTTTTTCATAGTAATGAGTATCCATAGATAACCTCGGAAATTCCCGCATAATAGTTAATGTAACATAATATAACTTATCGGGGAATTCGGTTTTATACAGATTCCTTTAATAGCTATTTAATTCTGTCTCTTTCTTATTTCAAGTAATAAAACTTCATGGCCATAAAGCTCTGAAGGCATATCGCTTTCTTTCGGTATTCGGCGGCGAAAGCTTTATAGAAAAAAACTAATCTTAGATATGAAATGATAGAAATGGTATTTTGCTGTATTGACGGCTATATGCCATTTGGTCGTTAATAATCTTTAAATGAGTCAAGCATTGACTTATTTTTTTATATAAGTTATATTATTATATAAGTACAGGAGCGCCTAGTTGAAACCGCAGTGGACAGTTATATACGACAGTAAAGTAAGGGCTCAACTTGTTAAATTGAAGTCTGAGAAGTTAATAGATGTTGATGATTTTGATCTTCTAAAAAGGTGGCTGACGCAGGTGGAAAACTTTGGACCTAGCTCACTTAGAAAAACAAAACGGATAGATGATTTTAATCCGCTTTATGTGACTGATGATATTTTAAACCGAGAAGAAAGCTTAAGTAACTTCTGGCATGATCATGATTTAAATAGAGAATGGTTTGGATATCGCTCTTCGTCTTTTGGACAATTAGGACGAGTGATTTATAAGATTGAAAATAATGAACTAAAAATCGTTAAAGTTGAAAAGGTTACTGCGACTCATAACTATAAAAAGGAGTAATTTATGAAAAAGACTAATTTATTTCGAGATTTATTAAGTGAAATTGATGAAACACCAGAAAGTCCTGGAAAGACCGTTCGTGCTGTTCGAAAACACCTGGGCCTTACATTAAAAGATGTCGGAGAGATTACCGGAATTGCTGAAAGCAATTTGAGCTCTATTGAAAATGATAAAATTGATATTACTAAACATTATGCAGAAGTACTTGGCGTGGTACTAGGTTTACACCCGTCTTCTATTTTATATCCCAATGGCCTGTTTAAAAAAGATAAAGATATTAAGGAAATAGAAAGCAAAGCTAAGAAATTCATAAATACAAAAGTTGTGAATCTGTAATCAAAAAGGTCAAACATTCGTATCAATTTTAATAACTTTTGCAATATCACCCGCCTTAAGCCCCTGCATCTTTGCGGCTCGAGAAGCTTCTTGCATCAAATTCGAAAATTCAGAAAGGCTTTGATCCAGACCATATTGGTTTTTTAATACGCAAAATAGTTCCCGAATCGCATTCGCACCGAGGGAATTGAATCGACGAATGTAACTGTCGATGCTAGCACCAATTTTGATAATCTAGGCCAAGGGAACTTTTTTTGATTTAAGAATTTTTCGATCTCGAGTCAGTAACGGGATGTTGTTAGCTAAACTTGTTGCCGCGATGATTTCGTCAGCAGGATCAGATTTAAAGTCTAATTCTCCCATCGCGGTTAAAACACTTAAATCTATTGGGTATATTTTTAATGAATTTAAAAATAAGCGGATATCTGAATCGGTAAAAT
>JANPPN010000106.1:0-10862 GCA_031428535.1 Bdellovibrio sp.
TCTGCCCCCTTTAGCCACTCGGGCACCTGTCCAAATAATGCGTACTCGCAAAAATTTGGAGCTGGTTATGGGACTCGAACCCGCAACCTGCTGATTACAAATCAGCTGCTCTACCAATTGAGCTAAACCAGCACTCATACGCAATAAAATTGAAAAAATCAGAAAATAAAATCGATTTCATCACGACAAGTAGAAATTTCTATCGGAACATTGGTCTTAGGTCAAACTCAATTTCGTAAGGCTTTTATTTTGTTGAGACGGCTGGCAGTTTGTCTCGGAAAAACGAGAAAATCAAAATCTCTACTGCTTAGTAAGTAATCAAAAAATTAAGTCAGCTTTGTTACTCCGGAATCGAATATTCTCTTAAAGTCAGCGAGAGTTCGAATATAAACAATTTTATTGTTATATTTTTCCTGAGTAAATATTCTGTCAAGCTGCGGCCACATTCCAAAATGAACATTCCAAATGGTTTTGATCAGCTTTATTGTTTGCGGAACTGTAGATTCAAAACAATCAGCCGGAAGCTCTGGCCTTCGCGAGTAAAATCCTTTGAGTTGTCTTTTAAAACACCACCAGTAATTTCGCCAGAGCGGAAAGCGGATGAAAACGACGATATCCGCTTTCTGGAATCTATCTTCGATTACTTTCAAGGGACCAAAACCATCAATTATCCATTTTTCCTGATTTGAAACATCAGTGAGAATTTGCCGGGTTTCCGCAGGATCCCGCAATTGCATTCTGGGTAAGAACTGAATTGCATCAACGTGAGTTAATGGCAATTGGTGAATTTCAGCGAGAACGTGGCTAAGGCGGGTTTTTCCTGAACAGGCATTCCCGATAACAGCGACCTTATTTAATTGATTCATTTGATCGTTTCTTGCACCTTACTTCAGCAACAATCTGGTGTTGATTTTTGTAACTTCAACGGATTTCTGAATATTGTCTGCAACGACCTCGACATCCAGATCTTTGATTTTAGGAAACTGCTTCTGGAAATTAAAAACAATTTCAGTTCCGACAGGCGATTTGCTGCAGGCAACACCGAACCCAGCTACTAAATCGCTATGTTTCTCGGAATCGGCCACAATTTCAATATTTTCTTTGCTGATCTTACATTTCAGCAAGGGATCAAATACAATCATTTCAGAAATATTTTTTTCGAGGGCAAGGATTGCTGAATTACTTTTATTTTTGTCTTTTGCTGATTTCGGAGCGTACTCAAATCCGACAATGCTTTCGCTGGTTATTTTTAAATCGATGCGCCCATTCGCGCCTTCGAAAGCAATACTTAATGTTCCTGCCCCGTGAGCATGAACGCCGTGCCCGCGGTAAGATTTATTTTCCTTTTTTTTCGCAAAAACCGTCAGAGAACAAAACAATAAAATAAAAAATGGCTTCATTTGGAACCTCTCTTTAAAGCTTATTACCTGTTTTTGAGTCTAAACTCAAAGGCAAAAGTAACTTTAAATTTAGAGCTAACGTTCCTTCTGAAATATTCTTGCAATCGGTTGCACTTTTCTATCTTACTGCAAGTTATAACTATCTTTGCGAACATCTGGTCTTTGGGTATTATCCTGCGTTGGACGGGGTACTGCTTTTTTGGGGCAGTTGGCAACTTCATTATAACAACAAGAGATCAAGGAATTTAGATTTTCCATTTGAAGCCGCAGTGGGCTGATTTGAGATTTTGCGTAGTCAATAGCTGGCCTGCTCGAGAGTGGCAACTGCGCATCGGCCGGAAAACTTATCCAGCGCCCCCTAATGAAGTATTCATACTTCATTACCAATCCATTTTCATCAAGAACAAGAGCTATCAAATGTTCCCCATCTATTTCAATTCTTTTGGGTCGCTTTTCCTGATGTTGGATTTTCATCGAAAGAGATTTGTTATTTTCCTTGATCCGCGTGGCAACTGTTTGCTCGGAATTGAGACAGGAATAGTCTTGCGTAACTGCCGAAGATTGGTCGTTTAGAAGTTTTTGGTAATAAGCGCAAAGAGAAGGAAACCGTTTGAAATAATCCTTTTGCATCTCCTCCGAAAGATTTAGAAAGCGATCAACATTAGGACCAATTCTGTACGCGGGAGCGCAGCGGCCATTACTCACGTCAGTTTCCATTAAACTTTCTTCTATTGATGAGCAAGCGGTTGCTGGAGATATTGTTAGTAAATCAACCGCAGTCAAAACACCACCAGTCAATACCGAGCCTGCGAGAGTCCCTGCAATGCCTGACATCACGAATCTGAGCTTAACTGCAGATTTTATTGGCACGCCACTTTGGATAGCCCCATTCGCAGTGAGAGCACCGAGCCTTTTCATTACTCCTGACTCTCCAGAAATGCTTTTTAGTGTCGATTTGATTTTATCGAGATCTGTCAAAAGCCGTCGGCGCTCGTTTTCAACAATGAACTTGGTGTCAGTGGTTTTAGATATTTTTTTAATTTCTGCCATTCGTTCAGTCCCCTCAAGTAGAGACTGTTCAAGACGATATGATTCGAGAATTTTTTCAATGCGGCCTGTTGCCATTGCCTGGTCTACTAGGCGAGGATTTGCATCAATGACACGGTTTAATTCACTCGCGCTAACTCCAGCCTTGAATAAATGTGGAAACTGACTTTTCATTTCTTCAGAAAATTGGCGTACAGCCGTTTCTTTATAATTAATATCAAGCTGAGCTTTACTATTTGAAATTAACTTGGCCAGTTTAGCTTCGCGTTTTTCTAGGGTTGCACGAATTTGTTTTGCCTCTACTTCAGGTTGCGTGTCAAGCTTGCGAAGATCGGCCTCTACTTGTAATTTTTCTTTCTTCACAGCAGCGAGAATTCGTTCTACATCTTTTCCAATAGATTGATAAGCACTCTTTAATCCAACTGATGCGCCAATTGCGGCCCCCGCTCCGACCCCGGCTTTCATAATGCTTGGAGAGCAAGACCATAGCGATTCATTTTGTTGACATTCAAGCAGGTGTTTTAGCTTAGGGAGCACTCCAACATTACATACTGGGAGCTCGGCATTGGATACTGACCCAATAGTAATCGACATGAACAGTATACAAAAAATACGAACTATTTGAGGCATTCTACACCACCTAACACGCATGATATACAAACATCGGGCTACCCGCAATTAAACTTGAGTTAACCTAGTTGAAAACAGCAGTTCCTTATGAACTATTTTGATACGCGAAGATTTTGATCGAGATTTCATCAGGCAAAATGAGGCCATCGGCGGTCCTGGTCGTCTTGGTAAGGTAAAAAATTGGCAAAATCTATTTCTCAGGCCGGTCAAAGTTCCGGGCAAAACGTTTCAATTCGGGAATAAAATAAGAGCAGTTAGTCTAGGACGTGTTGAAATCGAATTTCAAATACAGAATCGGTAAGCCGCTGTCTTCAATGACCATCGCAGAGATAATCACTGCCAGTTTTTCAAAATATCGGCGCTTGCTGCCGACCTTCGCAATCTCTGTTTTTGCGGGACGCCAGGATCGAAATAACTCAGTGATCAACTGCGCGATTTGCGCCAACCCAAAAAATACATTAGGAAGATTACCGAAATGTCCGAAGTTGTGCTCTGTATGAAAACCTAGATTTTTTTGTTCATTGAAGTTTCTATTTTCAATGACAAACCGAGCTCGCGCTGCGAGGGTCAACTTTTTAACATTGTCTTTTGAAATTTCAAAATCTGTCATCCATGAACTTTCATAAATAATCTGACCTTCGCAGTTTATTTCTGCATATTCCAACAAGTTGACATTGATCGGGTGCGGGTCATTTTTATTGTATTGTTTCAGCGGAAGCTTATTTAACCAACGATATTGATGCGTAAAACCCTCGGAATCAGTGAATTCAAAATATTGCTTTCGTTCCTTCATATATTCATACATGAGAAAAAGTTCTTTATTTCTATCGGGCTTTGCCGTGATAAGAAAATGCCACTGTCTTTCTAGAATAAGACTAATGATTGGATCTACTCCAAAAAGATTATCCGCCAAAATACAGAAATTTCGTTTTGGAAATTGAATTCGTAATTTTTGTAATAATCTTTTGCCGGCATTAAGTTCGCAGTCATTTTTTGAATACTGAGTATCAATATCGTTTTTTTCAATGGGCTCAAACTGAAGCGGCAGCGCATATGAACCCTTGATATTGGTTAGGCTTGCAAGCAATTGGCCGTGATAATAGACGATGTCACCATTATGCAATGTCTTTACGAGGCACTTTTCACATTGAATTTTTTGGCTACTGATCTGGCCGGTGCCATCAAGACAAATCAGCGAGTAGTGATCAAAAAGTTTTTGGTCATTGAGTATTTTTTTTCGCTCTAGGGTTTGGTGAAAATCCTTTAAAAGATCGTTGAGACTTTTTGTGGAAACAGTTTGTAAGCAATACCTGAGTCCGTCATCGCTGGGGATGTCTTTAATAGTAATTCCCTTATCGAAATTTTTCATAGTATAGGGATTATTTTTATTTTCCAGACAAAACGACCGAAGGGATCGGTAACGCAGGATAAACACCATTAAACAACTGAATATAGCCTGCTCCATCGTATAGGTACGCTTGGCTTGAATCCTTGGATCTGGAACACGAGCGGTAATTGATCTGATCCAGCCTGGCCATAAGCGGTATGTAAATTTGATTATTTGCATTAAATTTCATCCTATTTTTAACTCACAAATTGACATCGCTACTAATTTGTACTAGAAATTAAACTTAAATGAAAAACGTAAGGCAGCAATCTTTTTTTAAGAAAAAAATACATAAGTTTTTTGGCGGTTCTTTACTGAAAAGCAACCCTAAGACGAAAAGACCAATTTCAACAACGCAGGCTATCCATTTGGTTCTGAAATCTCAACACGCCGTGGGTAAGCATTCAATGCTTCATGGTTACAATACTAAAAAAATTGAATCCGTTATTCTATCCCAGGCGAAATGCTGGGGTATTAAAATTTATCATTATGTAAATGTTGGCAACCATCTTCATCTGGTTATTAAGTTAAATAATCGCCGAAGTTTTAATCCATTTATCAGGGCTATCACGGGTTTAATTGCCAGACATGTTTTAAATGCCGAAAGAGGCTCTGCAAAAGAGGTTCAATTTTGGGTAGCCAGACCCTTTACGCGCATAATTAGCTGGGGAAAAGATTATTTAAATATTAATAAATATATGAAAAAAAATAAAGACCAAGCAAAAGAGCGCTTTGTCGCATGGGGATTCGATGTGACGAATGTCGGTGCAATTCTAAATCTGAACACTTGCTGAGGGTACTTGCTAGCGCTGCCATATCGCTACAGATTCTGGAGTTTCGCGGGCAGAGCTGACGCGCCCCATTGTTGCGAAGAAATTTATTTCAATCACCTTGAAACCCGCAGCAGGCATGTTGTTTATTTTCATAAGGAACTGCTAAGTTGAAAATCTTGTCAGTTAACCTTCGTAGTTTCTTTCACTCAAAAATTGTTACTTTGACAAAAAAATCTATGGCCGCAGATAAGCTATTGATTTAACTACGTTAATTCAATAAAGCTAAAAAATAGTGTCAAAAAAGTATATAAAAACAGGATAATAAAACTGGCATCTGACTTTGCATATACTTTAGTAGACTGTAGCTTTAAAATGACGAGAAATAGATCTCATCCGTTTCAAACAGGCTTTAAAGGAAATTTATGAAATTATCTTTATTTTTAATAATTTGGACACTAGCAATAGCTTCTGTTTCACAGGCAAAAATTATAGATGTTTTAAGCTGCCAAGCAACAAGCGCTAGAGCCAATGTTCAAAAATTTTCTTTACACAGAGATGACCAACTAGCTTTCGGTAAAAACTTGATCGTTCGAATGGAGTTAATATTCGACGAAGAGCCTGTTGAAACAAAATTAGACCATGGTTTTGACTCAACCCCTACAAGCACTCGCTTAAAAATAGCCGAGACCCCTGAATACAAAACATATTTTTTCGACTCTAGCACTGGGGGCGATTTCAAGGGCTATGGCGCGCAACACCGATATGCAATTCTTCTTGAAGATAAAAAAGATTCACAACCTAGCGATACAATAGGCTCGCAAATTGAATTTTTAGATTGTAAGTAGTTTTTATTCTTCCGGGGTCTATTTCCCTTTTGCCCACTGCCGTTTGGTTTCGCCGAGAGCAAGCGCCGCAGATACTGAAACATTATAACTGGCTTGCGGCGAGGCTTGCGGAATACTTACCAGCTCATCACAGGCCTTTTCAGTTGTGCCGCGGAGGCCTTTATCTTCTGCCCCCAGCACCCAAATGACTTTTTCAGGTATCTGCATATCATATATTGTTTTTTCGGCTTTATGAGAAAGTCCGAAAACCCAAAAACCTTCTTTTTTTAATGCCTCAAACGGCGTAGCAAACTGATTGGTCCGGTGAACCGGCACATGTTCAACTCCGCCACAGGCCACTTTGTGAACAGTTGCTGTTAAACCGACGGCGCGATCTTCGGGAATGATCAAACCGTTAACTCCCATGAGCCAGCCTGTTCTGAGAATGGCTCCGAGGTTATGGGTATCTTCAACCCCATCGAGAGCCAGAATCAAACCATGTTTGCTCCAGTTAAATGTCTGATACTCGAAATTAAGGTTTAAATCGGAAAAAGCCACTGCTCCCTGATGTGAGCGTGAAATTTCCTGCAACTGCTGTTCTGATTTTTCTTCGATTTTTATTTTCCGGAATTCAAGTTTCTCGGCAAAGCTTCTCAGTTCGGCCGAAGATTTCCAGTTTGTCTGTAAAAGCACCACCTGTATACTTTTGGGGTGCATAGCTAAAAGTTCATTTATCGCATGGGTGCCTGTGACCTGACGCCAATTTTTAGGATAAGAAAGTTTGTCGGGCTTGCGATGGTTCTGAGGCTGTAAAGTCGGTTTAGCGTTACTTTTTAGTGGCGGACGCGAAGTTGCGCCCCTTTTGGTCGGCGTTGATTTACTTTTAAAATTATTTTTTCTCATTTGGCACAGCTTTCTAAAATTTCAAGGACGGTTTCCTTTGGGTTTTTTGAACGGAGAATTGGACGGCCGATAACCAGTGCCGAAGCTCCGGCCTGCATTGCCTGAGCGGGTGACATGATTCGCTTCTGATCTTCAGCAAGGCCGCCTTCAGTTGCGAGGCGGATTCCCGGCACTACTTTGAAAACTTCAGGCCTGTTGAGGAATTCAAGTTCGTGGCCCGAGCAAACCAAACCATTAAGACCCGCAGTTAGCGCCTCATTTGCGAGACTCTGCACATGGTTCTTAATCGGCCACGGCTGAAAACCAGCAGGCAATGCGGATTGCTCCCAACTGGTAAGAATTGTAACCGCCAAAATTCTGAATGGCCGGAGTTTATTTAGCTCTTTTTCGAGAAGGGCCAATTCTTTCAGCGCAGCCGAACCTGCCAATGCATGCACTGTTACCAGCGTGGCCCCGGCATCGAAAGTTGCCCGAACTGCCGCAACCATTGTGGATGAAATATCAAAATATTTGTTATCGACAAATACCGGTGCAATCGTGGCCACTTCAGTTACAAGTTGGGCCCCATATCTGTAGACCAGCCGCGGGCCGAGCTTCACGGCTCCGACGATGCCACCGATGCGATCGAGAATCCCGAAGGCCTCATCTCGCGAATCAACATCTAATGCCAGAATAATCGGGTTTCGTATAAAATCCATCTGCTGCCTCAGTTCAGTAGCTCTAATATTTTTTGAAAGACCTGGCCTTTCGGCAACTTCGTCACTTCTTTTGTTTTTCTAAGTACAACTTCAATCTGATCAGCTTCAAAACCCTTCTTTCCTACAACGACCCTGACCGGGAAGCCAAGAAGGTCTGCATCTTTGAACTTTACGCCGGGTCTTTCATCCCGATCATCGATAAAGACCTCGATGTTTTTAGCTTCAAGTTCTTTTGTCATACTTTCAATGTACTCCGAGGCCGGCGCATCTTTCGGATCGAGGTGACAAATATGAACATGAAATGGCGCAATCGCCTGCGGCCAGATGATGCCGTCCTGATCATGGCTTTGCTCGATGCAGGCCTGTACGGTTCGGGTTACACCGATTCCATAGCAACCCATTTCATAAAACTGTGACCTGCCATTTTTGTCGAGAAAAACACCATTCATCTTCTGAGCGTATTTCTGGCCGAGGTAAAAGACGTGGCCCACTTCGATTCCACGATAGGCCTTGAGCCGCCCGTCGGATTCAGGGCACTTGTCTCCTTCTTTAGCCATTCGCAAATCGGCGAACTGCGTAACATGGTAGTCACGTCCGTGGTTTACATTTTTTAAATGAAAGTCATCTTCATTTGCACCGACAATATAATTCCGCAGGTTTTGAATACCGTTGTCGGCATAAACCGGAATTTTCAGCCCGACTGGTCCACATGAGCCCGGGCCTGCGCCACTAACTGTTCTGACTTCGTCGTCATTCAGCATCAATGGTGGGTTAGCCATTTTCAAGTAGTTCTTCACCTTGATTAAATTTACTTCATCGCTTCCACGCAACAATACCGCGAAAGTCTTCAAAGACTTGTCTTTTGGATCATGACCTTCATTGCCGGAGAAAAATAAAGTCTTCACCAGCTCATGGGTTGGCATCTGCGTGAATTTTTCGAGATCGGCGATGGTTTTCTGCCCCGGTGTCGAAAATTTTTCGATGGGCAATTCAGAAGGCTGTTTTGACACATACGGAACGGCATCAATGGCCGGACACACTTCAATATTGGCTGCGAACTGCGTTTTATCACTAACTAGAAGAGCATCTTCACCGGCTTCGGCCAAAAGCTGAAATTCGTGGGTTTGACTTCCACCGATATTGCCCGCATCGGCCTGAACAATCCGGTACTGAAGATTGAGCCGGTCGAAAATTCTCTGATACGCTTTGTACATGGCATCGTAGTTTTTTAAAGCCCCCACCTGATCGACATCAAAACTGTAGGCATCTTTCATAGAGAATTCGCGACCGCGCATCAGACCGAAACGCGGGCGGATTTCATCTCGGTATTTTGTCTGGATCTGGTAAATGTTTTTAGGTAAATCCCGATAAGATTTCAGATCATGCCGGACGAAATCCACCACCGCTTCTTCGTGGGTTGCGCCAAGACAGAAATCGTGATTGTTACGGTTCTTAAACTTTAAAAGCCCAGCACCCATTTCATTCCAGCGATTGGTTTCCATCCAGAGTTCTTTCGGCTGTACCATCGGCATCAGGATTTCAATAGCTCCGTCTTTTTCGAGTTCTTCACGGATTATATTTTCGAACTTTCGAATGGCCCGCAATGCCAAGGCGCCATATGTATGAAGGCCCGGAGCCAACTTTTTAATAAACCCCGAGCGCACCAGCAATCGGTGCGATGGAATTTCGGCATCTGCCGGGGCTTCCTTCAAAGTAAAGAGATGTGTCTTTGTCCATTTCATATACTGACCTCAATTCCATAGGCTTTAATTTTTCGATGTAAATAACTTCGCTCTAAACCGATTGCCTCTGCCGTTTTTGAAATATTTCCGCCGTTTTCCTGAATTTTCTTTATAAGAAAATCTTTTTCAAATTCGGCACGTGCTTCGCGGAACGTTGAAAACTCATTCAGTTCGGCAGATGACGATGAGCCCATGGTTTTCTTTTCGATCAGGCCGGCAAATTTCAGATCATGCACATCGACAAAATCTGAAGGAGTCAGAATGTAAACCCGCTCGATGAAATTTTTAAGCTCACGCACATTGCCGGGCCAGCTATGTTTAACCATGAGCTTCATACCCTGCTCGGAAATTGTCTTTCTTAATGACGCCATCTGCTTGGCAGCTATGTCGCTGAAATGGAATACCAGTGAATAGATGTCTTCGGGGCGATCTCTTAATGGCGGCATGACCATCGCCGAATTGCCAATAAGACCCAGCAGCTCGGAATGAATTACATTTTTACTCTTCAGAACTTCGAGGCCGGAAGCCGATGTCAGTATAATTCGGACGTCACTGTGCAGAACATCCGAACTGCCGAATCTTTTAAATTGGGCCAGCTTTATAAAAAGTGCTAACTTTTCTTGAAGAATCAACGACATTTCTTCGATCTCCTCAATGAGAAGTGTACCATTATTCATAAGTTCGATTTTACCGCGACGGGTTTTATCGATGCCAGGAAGAGTGCCTTTTTCGATGCCGAACAATTCAATTTCGATCAAATCCTGGGGCAGTGTGCTGCAGTTTATTTCAGCGAATGGACCGCTGGCCCTGAGGCTCATGTAATGAATATTCTGTGCTGTCAGTTCACGGCCTGATCCAACTTCACCTTCAACGATGACCGGCACATTATTCTGCGCAAACCGTGTAACGTTCTCGCGGATTTTCTGCATGACCTGAGATTCACCGACCAGCGCAATCGAGTTACGCAATTTATTAAGAAGCGCATTTTTTTCGTCGCGTTCACTTTTAAACTTCAGAATATGGTCAATCGCAATTGTTACTTTATCGAGGGACAACGGCTTTTCGATAAAATCCCACGCGCCGATTTTAGTGGCCTTGACCGCCGTTTCAATTGTGCCATGGCCGGAAATCATAACGAATGAAGTGTTCGGATGAAGTGGAACGGCTTGAGATAAAACTTCAATGCCGTCCATTTTCGGCATCCAGATATCAAGAAAACAAATATCGGGCGCAAAATTCTTAAGTACCACCAAACCCGAAATTCCATCGGCTGCAACCATCACTTCGTACCCGTCGTCCCGAAGACTTTCGGAGAGAACTTCCCGAATCGGAGACTCATCGTCGATGATCAGAATTTTGACTTTGTTTTTCTTTGCATGAAGTTCCATTTAAACGCCCTCTAGTGGTAAAATAGGTATTTCAATATAAATTTTAGTACCTTTGTTTTGATTAGCCAAT
>JANPPN010000107.1:0-2518 GCA_031428535.1 Bdellovibrio sp.
GTTGTGCCGATAATTATCATTTCATGTCTTGGAATTGCGAAGACTATCCGTGAACTTTTCTGCGCGGCCATAACAACGGCGTTGGGCAGATGTAAACGGTCTTTTGAAAGCGTCAGGTGAATTCCCTTGGTTGGGCGTAACAACTTGTGCCAGTCATCAACCAGTTTTTCGCCCACGAGGTCGGTCCACGGTCCAACTGTGCATGCAACATGGTCGGCAGATATATCGAAACTTTGTCCGGTAATTGCATCGACGACATTTAGGCCCGATACCTGACCATTTGTGATTACAGATCTATTCACCTTTAGATAGTTGACCATGCAAGCACCGGCTTCATTTGCCGATCTGAGTGTTTCATGAACCAAACGATCGTCATCCATGTAGGCGTCGGAGTAAACACACGAACCGACAAGATCAGATCCCCTAACAATCGGAATACGTTCGAGCGTCTGATCCTTATTCAATTTTTCATAAGATTCCGGTGCCTGAAAAAGCGAGAGCATATCATAGAGCAAAAGCCCCAGCCCCATCTTGAACGGGCCCACTCGGCTATCTTTAAAAAGAGGGATCATAAATCGCAGAGGATGAACCAAGTGTGGTGCGATTTCAAATAGTTTAGTTCGTTCTGAAAGTGCTTCAAAAACCAAATGAAATTCAAAATTTTCAAGATAACGAATTCCACCATGAATCAATTTGCTAGATCGGGAAGAAGTGCCTGATGCAAAATCAGAAGCTTCAACCAGCGCAACCTTCAGGCCCCTCAGTGCAGCATCTCGTGCAACGCCGGCGCCAGTGATTCCGCCGCCAATAACTAATAAATCAAATTTTTCACTTTTGAGTTTCTGGATGTTCCTAATGCGGGTCAAATGAGAAAATTCGTTCATGGTCTTCCTATTTTGTGGTTTTTAAATAGCTGACCGATCGTTCCCATTTCTTAAACGGAAAAGACTTTGTCAGCGCCTGCTCCGGCACCACATCCGAGAACAGCACCTTTTGAAAATGCTTTTCCCTTGATAAGCGGTAAGCTATATCAACTAATTCAGTCAAGATTTCTGCATTCGAAGCGCTGACATATTCAACCCAAAGCGACTGAGTTTGTTTATCCATAAACAACAGCGCCTGCCCCATAAAAAACCCGACTACATTCTGTTTAGCATCCAAAGCCAAAAAACTCCAGCCCGTATTAAAATAGTGCTCGAGCGATTCTTTTCTGAAGAAGGAATTCCAAACCATGATTTGATTTTCGATTTCATCTATTCCACTGTTAAAATTTTTCTTATATTCATAGTTGAAAACGCTTTCAACATCGGCTGCCTGTGCAATTCTGTAGGTTACCTGGTCCATTCTATAATCAGACACGAAATCGCCGATTTAGCCAAGTGTTGATTCGTTCGAAGTTCTCGACTATAATCCAGTAGAAGTTTAACCCATTCTGATAGAGTCTATACCAATGAATTATAAAAGTTTCCCGAGCGAATACTGGCAGCAGATCGAAGCCACGATAGTTGCTCTTAAAAGTGAAAATTCAGAATTAATTGCCGCATTTGATGCAGACGGAACGCTTTGGGACACTGACCTCGGTGAAAATTTTTTTCAGTATCAGATCGATAACCGGCATATTCCTCTTCCGCCTGACCCTTGGAACCATTATTTTGAAATGAAAAAAATAGCCAACGACCCCCGTAGTGCCTATGTATGGTTGGCGCAATTGAACCGAGGAATTCAGGAAACAGAACTCGAGAAGTGGGCACAACAGGCATTTAATAAAATAGTACCCAAGCCAATCTTTGCCGAGCAAAAAAAACTGATTGCGCTTTTCCTGAAGCACTCGGTACGGGTTTATATTGTTACGGCTTCGATCAAGTGGGCGGTTGTACCGGGCGCGATTGCCCTGGGCCTGACTGCAGAGCATGTCATCGGTGTAGAAACAAAGGTTGAAGGCGGCTCGATTACTGACATTCCCGTTTTACCGATTACTTACCGTCAGGGCAAGGTTGAGGCCTTACTGCTTAAAACCGGCAATGTAAAACCCTTTTTCTGCGCCGGAAATACAATCGGCGACCTCGAACTACTTCAATCGGCAACACACATCAGGCTTGCAGTCAGTGCAGCTGCTCGAGATGACAAAATGTTCAAATCCGAAAACGAACTCATGATAAAAGCTGCTGAAAATAACTGGTGGAGCCATCGATTTATATGAAAAATATTATTCAATTCTTCTTTAAGTTAATTATGATCGGATGCTTAGTGGTCGGCGGGGCCTTGATGTATAAAACGCGCGACGAAAGAGCCACTGCTAAAAAAAAGATGGATCTTGAAAATAATAACCCGAAAACTCTCGCATTAAAAAAATTTCTTCTAACCTTCAAAAAACCTTCGCGAGTTGAAATCTTCAATATTACGAAAAGATACAACAAAGATGTAGATGAAATCCTAGAAATGAAAATTGCAACTGATCCGAATTCAGATTTTTATGTAACTATCCATTTTTTCACAGATGAAAATGACGCCGCAGCAC
>JANPPN010000108.1:0-2422 GCA_031428535.1 Bdellovibrio sp.
CATAAGTAACAATGAAGGAAACGATGTAAAATCCAGGGTTTTCGTAACGTAGATCGAAGTCAGCAAAATAAGAAGACTCAGTGCCAGTGAGAATGTCAGCGAAATATCCAGCATTACGGCCGGAAGCGGAATGATCATTACTCCGATGATAGCCAACACACCGAAAGCGATAAATAGATCAGTGTTCTTGGTGTACTTTTCAAATCTTTTCGAAAACTGAAAAATTTGATCCATTATAATCCTCGCTCTGGCTGAATTTTAGCACTGCCACTCTTCTTTTTGCGCCGTAATCTGTAAACATATGAAAGCACTTCCGCCACCGCAACAAACAATTCACGCGGAATAACCTGTCCGATTTTCAAAGTTTTAAAGATCGTACGTGCTAGTGGTTTGTTTTCAATTATCGGAATATTATTTTCACGTGCTATCTGTTTGATCCGTTCGGCAACCAAGTCGCCGCCTTTGGCAATCAACTGCGGCGCCGGTAAATCTTTCGAGTATTTAAGTACACAGGCAATGTGCGTCGGATTGGTAATGACCACATCACCTTTGGGTACGGCCATCATCATTTTTCGGTTGGCCACTTCACGCTGTACTTTTCGGATCCGGGCCTTAATCATCGGATCACCCTCGCGCGACTTATGTTCTTCTTTGACTTCCTGTTTGGTCATCATCATTTCTTTTTCAAGCTGCCATCTCTGAAAGAAGTAGTCGGCACCTGCAAGCACGAGCATAAAAAATCCAACTGACAAAAGCAGTTTAAATGAAATCACACCAAGATAGGCCAGAATCTGCTCGAGCCCATATCCAGTAAGATACGGTATTTTTGTAATTTCGGATTTCAGAATCAGATAGACGATCAGCCCGATTACCGCCATTTTCATTACCGACTTAATAACGTCGATAATTCCCTTAAGTGAAAAAATCCGGCCCAGAGCGCTCAATGGATTAAGTTTATTGAGATTCGGCTGCAGGGCCTCTTCATTCTGCAGCAACCCGGTCTGCATGACTTGTGCTAAAACGCCGATAAGCAACGATACAAAGAATAAAGGTCCAACCAGTATAACCAGTTTATAACCGATATAAGAAAGAGTTTCGGTAATTTTGCCTTCGCGAATGGTATGAACCATTTCAAGGCCCATACTGCGGTTGAACATATCAAAAATATTTACAAGAAAAAATCGCGAAGCCATATAGAGCAGACCCGCCGAAATCAAAAAGAAAAGCGCCGTGCTTAATTCACGGGTCATAGCAACCTGGCCACGCTTGCGGAATTCCTCGCGCCGCGTATCCGATGCTTCTTCTGTTTTTTCGCCCTGATCTTCAGCCATTTGTTCCCTATACCGTTCTTAAAAACTTAAAAAATTCATTCATCGAAAAGTCCACCACACCTGACATCTGCATAACTAATAGTGGCAGACTAACGAACATAATAAAAAAACCGATCAGGACCGTAACCGAAGACGAGGTCACCATCACATTGATCTGCGGCACGACCCGGCTTAAAAGCGCCATACCCAGTTGGATGATCATCATCGAGACCAGTACCGGAGCCGAAATCTTAATTCCGATAATAAAAAAGCTCTGAATTTTCATAACCAGTTCCGCAAAAGAAGAATAACCGAAACTAAGCTCAGCAACCGGAGTTGAACTGAAACTTTCTACAATACCAAGAATAACAGTATGGTGGCCGTTCATAGACAAAAACACCAATGTTGCAATGATCGAATAGAACTGCTCCATGGCATTACTCATCGAACCCATTATCGGATTGTACATCTGCGCCTGCCCCAGCCCCGTCGAAATCGAAACTATTTCGCCGGCCATCGAGACCGCAAAAAAGAAAAGGCGGGTTACAAAGCCGAGCACAAGGCCCACCAGCACTTCACGACCGGCCAACATTAGAAGGTTAGCTTGCGATTCGCTTAAGCGGACCATGGCTTCATTGGTGGCAATTGGATTAAAAATAACAATTGTAAAGACGACGGCAGCCAGAATTTTTAACTGTGCCGGAATGTTCGAAGTACTGAAAATTGCGGCCGACACAACGAAGGCCGACATTCTCAGGAGAATCAGCCCGAACATCAGAATCTGAATTTCATTCAGCTGGGAAAAACTGAACATCTACGGCCCTCTTACAATGGTAGCAATGTTTTCGAACAAATTGGTCGTATAAGAACTCATGGTGTCGAGCATCCATGGGCCGGCCAAAACAAGAATTATTCCCACAACTATCATTTTCGGCACGAACGTAAGTGTGTTTTCGTTAATCTGGGTTAATGCCTGAAACACGCTGATAATCAAACCGATAACCAATGTGCTTAACAATAGCGGAGCCGATAGCATCGCCAAAGTTTTTAAAGCGTCCTGGCCAAGATGTATGACAATTTCTTCGCTCATTAAAGTAACCCCTCTATTGCGA
>JANPPN010000109.1:0-17670 GCA_031428535.1 Bdellovibrio sp.
AATAGGTCCGCTTCCGATTATCAGAATTCGCTTGATGTCTTGCATTTTCGGCATTTTAAAGTCCTAACTTGTTATCATTTGTGTAAATAAGCTCTGGCTTTACATGTTTATACTGTTCGAATTTATAGCGCATCTTATTCAGCCGTAATAAAAAATCCTCGAGGCTTAAATCAGGATTTTTCTGAATATTTTTGATCTCTGCCAAAATAAACTTCTGCGAAGATTCCGGATGAAAGCAAAAGCTGTCGAGAAAATATTTTTTCCCGTAAATCTCGATAATCCGGGCCTGAAAAAATTCTTTGCTGTCAAAACCGAATACCAGGTTACCTTGTTCAATTTCCAACTTTTTGTTAGTCATCAGATTCTTAACAAAAATAGTATTTTCTTTCATTTTAATATATTCAAAAAGAATATGCTGCTGAGTGGTTTTTAGGATTTCGAGAGCCTTGAGATCATCTTCGGATAAGCGCAGATCCCGGTGTTGCTCGCATACGGCAAGCGGGGTTTTCATATAGCTAGTCAGGGGGCGGGTCAGAAAATACCACTCGTAGAATTGATGCATTCGTAAATTAAAATTTGGTTTGTTTTCATCCAATGAACCCGTATTTTCAAAAAATAGTTTCTTGGCGCTGTTGAGCTCGTTAGTAAACTCGTCACCGGCATAATAACCGATCAGTTTCTTCAATGACTGCTTAAAAGCATCATAATACATTTTTTTTACTCTCTGAAGCATTCACCTGATGCATCGTCGTTACAAAATAATCAAAGAGCTTACCAGCCTCATGTGGCCCAGGATGGCTTTCAGGATGATACTGAATCCCTAAACAATTAAATTTTTCTGAGTAAAATCCGGCGACAGTTTGATCATTCAGATTGGTATGAGTAATGATAATATCCGCCGGCAGCGATTTGTCTTCAACTGCATAGCCGTGATTCTGGCTGGACATATAAATCTCATTCAGCAGTTTGTCGCGAATGGGATGATTTGCTCCGCGATGACCGAATTTCATTTTATAAGTTTTAGCCCCGAGAGCCAATGATAACACCTGGTGGCCCATGCAAATTCCGAAAATCGGAATTTTTCCAAGAAAGGAATTAATCGTATCCGGTGCGACCTGAACGGCGGCCGGGTCGCCCGGACCATTTGTCAGCATCAGCGAATCGGGTTTCCAGTCGGCAATGACCTTTGCGTCGGTTCTCGAAGGAAATATCCGCACTTGCGAACATCGCAGCAACAGTTCACGGAGAATATTTTCTTTCGCACCGAAATCAAGAACAGCAACTCGCGGTCCTTTCGGATTTTGTCCTGCTAAGTCTTCAATCTTTTTACGGGAACACAGATAAACCCAGTCAGATTCCATACCGCGTTGTTTTTCAATCAGCACAGCCGCCTTTTTCCGGGCTTCTTCCTGATTAGCGCCCGTTGTAATGGCACCCCACGGAGTTCCACTGGAACGCAATTTTATCACCAGTCTACGTGTGTCGACTTCAGTTAATATCGGAATATTATTTTCAATAAGCTGTTTGACCCAGCTGTTTTCACGGACCGTGTTCTGCACTTGAACGCAGACGAACCCCTGAATCCACATTTGGTTGGACTCCCAGACTTTTCGGTCAACGCCATAGTTACCCTGCATTGGGGCAGTCATAACGATGATCTGTGAAAAATAGGAAGGGTCCGTGGCGATTTCCTCGTAACCCGAGTGCGCGGTATTAAAAACCACCTCGCCGGCCTTTTCAGGAAACGCGGACTGTTCACTCAGCGCAACACCTTCAAAACATTCACCATCTTCAAGAACCAGAAAAGTTTTTTTCATATTTATCCTGTAACACTATCTCGGTTGTCGAAAATTTTCCGGATAAGGGCTTCCCTTAGGAAAACTCCGTTTTCGACCTGTTTTAAAATCACACATCTTGAATCTGCAAGCACTTCAGATTCAACCTCTACTCCGTAATTGACCGGGCCCGGATGCATGACAAGAGCACTGCTTTTAAGTGCCGCCAGACTTTTAGGATTCAATCCGAAATTTTCACGATAGTCTTCTAATAAAAAAATATTTTCATTATCATGACGTTCTTTCTGAACTCGTAGCGCAATAACGGCGTCGGCCCATTCGAGAGCTTCGTTCAGTTTTGAGAAGGCCAGAACTTTTGCTGGCAAATCCGAAGGCAAAAATTCGGCAGGCGCGCAGAATGCAATGTTGTAATTTAATTTTAGCGCCAATTCCAGATGTGAGGAAACAACGCGGGAATGCTTGATGTCACCGACAAATAAGACATTCTTATTTTCAACTTTTTTAAATTTTTCATGCACTGTCAGCATATCCAGCAGCGCCTGAGTGGGATGCCCCTGCTTGCCCCAACCGGCATTGATCAGCGGAACTTCCAGTTCTGTTTCTATTTTGGCAAGATTCACAAGGTCATTACATCGAACTATAAAAAACAACGGCCGCATTGATTGAATATTAAAAATAGTATCTTCAATCGTTTCACCCTTTTCAATGCTCGTTCCGATTCCGCCATCGAGAATCAGCGGGTGATATCCGGCTCGGCTACACGCCGCTTCGAAACTGAACCGGGTACGCGTACTCGGTTCAAAAAAAAGCAGAGCTGCCGTACCTTTATATCCGGAATGATAGACGCCCGAGGTATATTGAAATTTATTGAAGTTTGCTTTTAGAATTAATGCTTCTGAAAATAGCGTATCGATATTTATTTTTTCGAAATTATTCAGAGTTATCAGAGAGCTTTTGCTCGAGGGCATTGTTACAAATGCTAAAGCCTCATTCGAGTTTTGTCAAAATTCGATTCATACGAATTCCCAATGACTTAGAAATGAAATCTTGCGTTGAAGAATACGACATCCAAACGAACAAAGGTTTGCCGATAATTTGATCAACGGCAATCACTTCACCGGAATCGGGCTCTGTGCCGGCTCCGCGGAAGTCATCTGCAACAAAGATATGCGTATCATCTAGCTTTAACCTGCTTATCGGAAGCAGCTTTGCGACGTCGTAAGGCCTGTAGATAGTCCGAGCCAGATCCGCACACTGTTCTTTGTAGAGCCCTTGGCTGGGGTCATCAGTTTTTTCAACCAACACATAATTGCATTTTGCCGAATTGACCGAAAACTCTCCGCTGGCGTACTCGATTTCATCCCGATTGGCGGCAATAACTCTTTTGATAAATGTTTTTGAGTTTTTATTGAAAATGACCAGTTCCCCGCGGCCCGGCGTACGTTGAAGCATGACTTCATCGGACCACGGAAATTTAAGGCCAAAAGAAATTTTCGAAGCAAGGAGGTACTCACCTGAAAAAATGGCGGGCGCCATTTTTTGTGAAGGAACTATATAAACCGAAACCAGGAAGGCCCTGCAAAACAATGCCAGAATTACGGTAATAAAAATAACTGCGTACTTCATATTTCACCTATTTTTTTGAAGATCCGATCAGCTCTTAGCTTAAGCGGGTCGCAGATCATCGGCGCTGTGGGAATCGTTTCTTCACAGCTCAACCAGATATTAAGGGCGCGCCCGACCAGATATTTTTCCGGCACGAATCCCCAGAATCTGGAATCATGTGATTGATCCCGGTTATCGCCCATCACAAAATATGAATTTACCGGCACAATAAAAGTTTTTTCAACCGGATCGACATGTTCTCGATCAGCAAAAAGACGGATCAGATGCTCTGCCTCATTATCATCCGGAAGATCAGCGATTGTTTCAATAAAGTAATTATTGTTTTCATCATCCTCAAAACGGTTTTTGCCAATGCTTCTGATCGTCCATGGCCGGTCGTTTACGGTAATCTGACCGTTTTGAACACTGACTTTATCTCCTGTAAGCCAAATCAGCCTTTTGATGAAAAACACATATCGTTTTTCTGTAAACCTGAAAACGACGATGTCTCCCCTTTTGGGGGATTTGTAATGAATCAACCAGCCGTCTACGAACAACGTCTTCAATCCATATTCATATTTAGAAACCAGAATGTGGTCATGCACCATCAAATTAGGAAGCATACTTTCAGATGGAATGACAAATGGCTCAATAAATACCCAGCGTATCGAAAAAATCAGAAGTATCGGTGCAAGAAATAAGTATAGAGCTGCGCCCCACGTGCCTTGTTTACCTATTTTCTTCATAGGAAAAATCACTTTGGGGTGCCCGGATTTCAGTTATGGATCATGTGGAAAAACCGTGTTCCACGAATTGTAATCGGATTGCAGAGGACGGATACGACAGGCAGCATATCTTCACAGCTTAACCAGACAAAACCGGCCTTCCCTAAAATATTTTTCTTCGGCACAAAACCCCAGAAACGTGAGTCGTGGGAATTATAACGGTTGTCGCCCATTACGAACAGTGAGTCTTCAGGAACAATCCATTCTCCATCGCCCGGAAAACCGATCAGCTCGCCTTTTTTCATCAGTATGCTGTGTTCGACCATTTTTGGTTCTTTATTTTCGTTATTTCCGCCGTCTAACATTTCAGTGAAATGAACATAGTTAGATTTTGTATCCTGATAGCCACCTTCGCTCTTGAAATCCTGCTCGCGAAGGTAATCAAAATCATATGAAGACTTCGGAACCACTTTTTCCTGAGCGTTGTTGTTGATGAACAAGGTGCCATTATCAAACTTCACTTTGTCACCGGGAACACCGACAATGCGTTTGATGAAAAAAGTGCCCATTTCACGCGGATATTTGAAAACAATGACTTCACCGCGCTCGGGCTCGCGGAATTTGACCATCCAGTTTTCGCTGAATGGGAACCGGATCCCGTAGGTAATTTTATTTACAAAAATATGATCGTTTTTCAGAAGCGAAGGAAACATTGAGCCCGATGGAATAACATAAGCCTCAAGCAGCAACCAGCGAATGGTGAGCGCGGCCAGAATAGCGAGAGCCATCGAACCCCAGCCTTCACTCCAAAACAATCTGTTCTTAACATCCCAGCCATTATATTTTTCTTTTTTTGGGGCTTTATTTTTGTTCCAGAACATCAATCCTCCACCTTCAAGATCGCTAAAAAGGCCTCTTGCGGCACGTCAACCGACCCGATTGCCTTCATTCTCTTTTTGCCTTCTTTTTGCTTTTCGAGAAGTTTTCTTTTCCTCGATATGTCACCACCATAACACTTGGCCGTCACGTCTTTTTTAATGGCGCCGATGGTTTCACGGGCTACGATCTTTGCCCCGATGGCTGCTTGAATCGCGACTTGATACTGCTGGCGCGGAATGAGCTCTTTCATTTTTTCAACGAGTGATCGCCCCCTCGTCTGAGCTTTTGATTTATGTAAAATCAAAGAAAGCGCATCGACATTTTCGCCATTGATGAGAATGTCCATTTTTACAAGTTCTGCTTCTTCGAAATCAAGAAATTCGTATTCAAGAGAAGCATAGCCTTTGGTTATAGACTTGAGCCTGTCATAGAAATCCATGACCATTTCATTCATCGGCAGCTTGTATTCGATTATAACTTTTTTCTCGGTTACATAGTCCATTTTGATCTGAACTCCACGCTTATCTTCGCAAAGCTTCAGCAGGCCGCCGATATACTCGGTCGGCGAATGCAAGGTTACCTTAACGTAGGGTTCTTCCATTTTAATAATCTGGGTTTCCTCAGGCATACCGGAAGGATTTTCGAGCATCATAACTGTGCCGTCAAATTTTGTGATCCGGTAAACAACGGTTGGGGCCGTCGTAATTAAATTCAGATCGAATTCGCGCTCAAGCCGCTCTTGCACGATCTCCATATGCAGCAGTCCGAGGAATCCGCAACGGTAGCCGAAACCGAGGGCTAAAGATTTTTCGATCTCAAAAGTCAGTGAAGAGTCATTTAAACAGAGCTTATCCAGCGCTGCTTTCAGATTCTGATACTCGCTCGCCACGACCGGAAAAATTCCGGCAAATACCATTGGCTTTATTCTCTGAAAACCGGCAAGGGCCTCGGTAGCCGGATTTTTGGAAGACGTCACAGTGTCGCCGACCTTTACATCGCGGATATCTTTGATGCCGCAGATGATAAATCCGACTTCGCCGGAATCGAGTTGATCGACAAACTCGGGAAATGGCGTGTATTTGCCCATGCGCAGGACTTCATAATCCCTCTCGGTAGCCATGAATCGGATACGGTCGCCCTTTTTGATGATCCCATCAATGGCACGGATCAAAATTACAACGCCCTGGTACGCATCAAACCAAGAATCGAAAATAAGACCTCGCGGAGTTTTATCACGATTTGCTTTCGGAGGCGGAACTTTAGCAATTACGGCCTCGAGAATGTCTTCAATACCGAGTTTTTCTTTTGCAGAGGCATGAATGATGTCGGTGCAGTCGAGCCCGACGGTGTCTTCGATCTGTTTTTTTACACCTTCGGGGTCGGCAGTAGGAAGGTCAACTTTGTTCAGTACCGGAATAATTTCGAGATTATTTTCCATCGCAAGGTAGACGTTGGCCAGTGTCTGAGCCTCTACACCCTGAGCGGCATCAACCACTAAAATTGCGCCTTCACAGGCCGCCAGTGATCTGGAAACTTCATAAGAAAAATCCACATGCCCCGGCGTATCGATCAAATTCAGCTGATAGATTTCGCCATCAACTTTTGATTTGTATTTCAGGCAGACTGTTTGCGCCTTAATTGTAATACCACGTTCTTTTTCAAGATCCATGTTATCGAGAAACTGGTCCTTCTTTTCGCGGTCCGAAAGGGCACCGGTAAACGAAAGCAAAGCGTCCGCCAACGTCGACTTTCCATGATCGATATGGGCAATGATTGAAAAATTACGGATGTATTTAGGATCCACTACTTAAGCGCTTCTTTCAGTTGTTCAATTTTATTAACTTTTTCCCAAGTGAAAAAACCATCGTTGAGTTTTTCTTCACGACCGAAGTGCCCATAGGCGGCCGTTGTCGCATAGATAGGCTTTAATAAATTAAATTCTTTTACGATTCTTGCCGGTCGAAGATCCCAGACCGCCCGAACTGCCTTTTCAAGTTTTTCGCAGCCGACAGTACTGGTTCCATAATCATTAATTGAAATGCTGACAGGTTCGGCCACGCCGATCGCATAAGCTACCTGAACAAGGCATTTTTCTGCCAGACCGGCGCCGACAATATTCTTAGCAACATGGCGCGCGGCATACGCGGCTGAACGATCTACTTTAGAAGGATCTTTGCCGGAGAATGCACCGCCCCCGTGCGCGCCATGGCCGCCGTAGGTGTCGACAATAATTTTTCGGCCGGTCAAACCGGCATCGCCCATCGGGCCACCTGTTACAAAACGGCCGGTCGGATTAATATGAAACTTAGTGTTCTTATCGACCCACTCAGCGGGGATCGAGTTCTTGATCAGTTCTTCCATGATGAACTCGTGAATTTGCTTCAGTGAAACATCTTCGGCATGCTGGGTGGAAATGACGATCGTATCAATACGTTTGGCTTTACCGTTTTCGTACTGAACAGACACTTGCGATTTAGCATCGGGCCTTAGCCAATTAACCTTGTTGGCTTTTCGGATCGTAGCCAGGTCGCGGACTAATTTATGCGACAGCGACAATGTCAGCGGCATGAACTCCGGGGTTTCATTCGTAGCATAACCGAACATCAGACCTTGATCGCCTGCGCCCTGTTCATCAACTCCGGTTTCTTTTACGCCCATTGATATATCCGGCGACTGCTGGCCAACCGCCACCATGACTGCACAGGTTTTATAATCAAAGCCTTTAGCCGAATCATCATAACCGATTTTTTTTATGGCTTCGCGGGCCACATCAGAAAAATTTACTTTTGCAGTTGTTGAAATTTCACCGGCAACAACCACCAGACCCGTTGTTAAAAGAGTTTCACAGGCCACACGGCCTTTAGGGTCTTGCTCAAGAATTTTATCCAGGATTGAATCGCTGATCTGATCAGCCATTTTGTCAGGATGTCCTTCGGAAACGGATTCGCTGGTAAAAATAAAATTTTTCAAATTAATGTCCTCGATTTTTGGGTTAGTCTTGGCCTGCCAAGATGTTTAATTCTCGAATGACAAAAAGTAACTCAAACCCTCGATAGGGGTCAATAAACAATAGTCCGAGAAAATAGTTTTTTGCTTATATATAATGCAATGGAAAAGCTTTGGTTTCTATGGGCGGATTTGGAATACTTCGGCTTGATACATTGAGAGCGCCAAAGACGCATACGAAGTTGAATAATCACTGGCAAATCTGTCATTGAGGAGTGAACCAGTTCGATTCATAGAAGCAGCATTCCATAAAACAGTTGCGTCACCCATTTGGAGAAAATTTCCGATCGCTTGTTTGTCGGCCAGCCACTTGGCCGCTTTGTGAGCCGCTGGGTGGTTGCCATAGCCCGCTTTTATCATCCCGATCAGCGAAATGGCTGTTGCATATACATTTTCTTCTCTTTTTCCGTATCCTAAAGCTGCCTTTTGATAAACGCTGCCATTTGGACTCTGAGCTTCAATAATTCCGTTTATAAACTGGCTTGAGAGTTCGGAGCTTAGAAATTTACCGGGAACACCTTGCGAGTTCGCCCACAACAGCACGGCCATTTCCTGAGTTTTAAGCTGAATTTTCTTACTGAAAACAAAAGCTTTTAATTTGGCATATTTATCAACCGGCGGTTCGTAACCGGAATGCTTTTTCGCTATTTCAACAGCCAAAAGCGCCATTGAGTTGCCCCAGAGCTCACCTTTTTTAGACTCAAAGGGCTGCAGGTTAAAATCAAGCCAGTGGAGACGGCCATTTGTTTCGAGCTTCGCAAAAATGCTATCCACGGCCTTCAATGTCGTTGCCTGCAATGGCAACTGACTGGAAAGGTCATGCATTAATAAGGTCAATGCATTCAGTACGGATTCTGTCGGTTTGGAATCACGACCGGCTTGGTCACCGTGGTACCATGGCCGCGATTCTTGGTTTTCTACTCTTTCAACCGTTAAATCTTTTAATTTATCAAAATTAACTTTTGAGCCCGCATCAAGCCCGCGCGCCAGCATATAGGGTAACGTTGTATGACAACAAAGGCATTTATTCCGATCAGACCAATCTTTGTTCCGTTTGTCCTGATAGGATTTGGCATTACCGACAAGTTCGGTAATTTTTTGCTCTGTAAGCTCGATATTTAAAGTGGAAACGAATAAATTCCGGCATAATGGGGCCGCAAATGAGGGTGCGGATAGAGACGTCAGAATTGCCCAAATAGAAACTGCCCGGATTAATTTCATATCATTATCAGGTGCATGTTCCAGACCAGCCAAAAAAGACTGAGACTAAATTTCTCCTCGTGAAAACTTTTCAAAAAGCCCGAAGTGACAACGTTTGTCTTCAAATGACCAGAAATTTAACAGTCCAGCTCAAAATGAGACACTTTAAAAATGGAATGATCTGTGCTTCTCTCAAGTTCACAGAATTTAAAATCGAGGTATTTATGTTGGACGTTTTTGGTAGATTTGTGTTTTCAACCCTGCTTGCCAGCCAATTGCTGATTCTCGGTAGCCTATCGATAAACAATGCAGCCGCGGCTCCGCGTTGTAGTATCCGTGCTTTACTTGAGGAAAGCTCGCGTTCGGAAAGCAGCGGATTTCAGGTCAGCAAGCTTGAGGGCGTGGAAAATATCAAACTTAAGTTTTCTACTCTTAAAAAATTGAAAAAGGTATTTGAAAAATACGATTGGGAACTAAGTTCTACAAAAATTACCGGAATTATTGAGGGCGCCGCCGAGCTCATAAATGGCAATTCGCGCACTCCTTCGATTGAAAATTCAAACAAAATGGCCGAGATCGGCCGGGAAATTCTGAAGGCAGCCAGCGGCGACTTAAATGCAGCTCAGACTAAAATGGTTACTTATCTAATTGCGGAATCGGTTTTGCGGCTTGAAGCAATAAAAATGAGTGAATACAAAACCGACGCTGAACTACGTGTGTTTACAAAGCAAAGTACAATTCACATCAATACGTTTCATGACTTAACCGAATCGTATATTGACGGAACTTCAAAGTATGCCGACCTTCCACGTGATGGCGACGGCTTATTGAGCTGGCCGGAAATCCGCGGTGTGTATACGAACAACTCATGGGTTATCAATCTTAGGAATCATGATATGTATCACGTCCACTATTCTTATGGGCACCCCTACTATCTTGCGGTTAATCTGCACACGTCCCGCTCGATCAATGACAGGCGTTATTTAATTATTTCTTCGTTCTGGGAAAGCGTTGACACGTACCGCGCCAGTTACGAAAGGGCCATAGCCAACTATTTTAAAAACAAGAACATGACTGCGGAAGAAGGCATGTTATTTTTGGGCAGTGCAACTGAAAAGGAATTAGATAAAATTGAGCAGGATGTTGGATTAGCCAGCACTGTGAACAGTAGCGGTGAACTTTCCTATGACGGCGGCTGGCGCCCGACCAAAACAAAATTCGGCCGCGGAACTACCGACTACAATGAACAAACCTACAACAAGGAAATTGCCGACTACATAAATGAATCGATCAAGCGGCTCCAAAAACCGGGCAGTCAAAAATATTCAAACTATCACCGACTAGGGCCTGGGGTTATCGGCGAAACTGACCAGCCCGCAATTCCGTAGTTTATTGCATCGAAAGAAGAACCGGACTATCCGGTTCTTTTCCATTTCGGCTGGAATTCGAACTGGCTGTTATAGTCGCGGAGTTTACCCTCTTTAGATAAATGCGGCTTTTTGTGATCGACGTAAATTTCTTTGATTTTTAAGAATTGCTTTTCAAGCTTATCCACAAGTAAATCCACAGCTACGTACACATCAGGGGCGCTTGCTGTTGCCTTAAAAAATTTCTGTTTGGTATTAATTGAAACTTCCACAACAAATTCATGCTGAGTCTTGGAATAAAAAACATTACTCCGTCCATCTTTCAGCAAAAACTGTCCAATCTCATCTAGTTTCGTGTTCGTGTAGTCAACCAGTGACTCTGAATAATCTAGATGCTTGAAAGTGAAGTTTGATTTCATGAATAGCTCCTTAGGCGATATTTCTAGGCCTTAAAGTCTTAGAACTCTTGATTGAGTTGCTGTAGGTAATGTATCGGCAACAACTAGACTAAAGATGAGTTACAGCGATTGGTTTTTCGATGAAATTTTGATTATTATTCAACTCAAATTGAGACGACTATTTCTTATACAGAAATCAGTGTTTACACATTGTTCAACTGTAATACTTTTACTACTTTTTAATTGTTTTTTCAGATTTCTTTATTGAATTCCGATTTTTTAGAAGACTTTGAAACAAAAATTGCTAGAACAGATGTCCATCAAATCAAAAATTTTCGTCGTTTGCTAGCTTCCTTTAGCTCGCCTAAGGAAAATGGATGAGATGTTTTTTGTAGAGACTATTTAAAAGATCGACTTGAGCCGAACTGACTGCTGACTTAGAGATGGCCAAGTTGCAGATAAGGAGAGTAATGGATCAAAAAAGATTTTTGTTCCTGACTCTGCACGATAGCGCTTCAAAGTGTACAATTACTGAATTGTAATCTGCTTTAAGCCGAAACTCCGGAGTTTTTCCTTCGCTCGCTCAATGGGGCAAGTTATCCCGATATTTGCCGGTGTCTTCCAGTTTTCTAAAGCCGAAACAGACTTGATCCAAGTCAACGTGTCATAGTATTTGCGATTTTCAAAAGTTCTTTCGATCAAAACATCCGGTTGTGGGGGATTGGCCTGAGATACTTCACAGTCAGCGGCAAGGCTGAAATCCGGCGTGAAAGAGACAGAAACCGTGAAGGCCTTGTCGCCTGTGGAAACAACGTAATCTTTTCTGAAATAGTAACTACCACTGCTGGCAATTGCGGGCGTTCCGACGATAGGTCCGACTTTGGTCGCCCGAAAAACATTCGCAATGCTGTCGGCTATGCTCGCTGTGCTCATCCCGGTGATGATCGCAATTTTTTTAATTGGCTCGTTAGAAAGCACGGCAGGTTTTTCGTAAAAATCCAGGTAATGAGAATATTCTGTTTTCACCGGACAAGTAGAATCCATACAAACAGCCGTAAACGGTGACATTTTATTAAAATTTACCGCTTTTACAAATGGAAATAGAAACTCTGCCTTTTTTGCTCCCATGCTTGCTTCTTTTAGAACTTCGAAATCTTGAAATTCTTTGATGAGCCGAACGGAGTTTAATTCCAAGTGGAATTGAGTTCCAAGAAGGCCCGCCAAAAAGACTTTACCAATATCATTTCCGCCGCCATTACCGCCAAAATCAAGAATAACACCATCGTACTCGGGCTTGCGGGCTTCCTTGATTGCTTCCTGAACCAATTTTTCATCCGTAACGCTGAAGAGTTTAATGATAAGCCAGGTCTTTTTTTCCTTGATAAGTTGTCCCATAAAACCTGTATGAGGATCGGGAATTGCATCAAAATCGAAAGCATAGGGTCCATTGATACTCCGAAAAGACCAACCTACCTCTTCTTCAGGAAAAATCGGGGTTTCCGAAGGTTTTTCAAAAGCCTTCCTATCAGCTTTACCCCAAGCGAGTTTAATAGTTTTAAGATTACCCGTATCTTTACCTTTTAGTTGAAGAGTCGTTTTTTCGTTAGGTCGCCAGCAATTAAGTTTTCCCCAGCGACAGTCAAATTGAAAGGCCATATTTCTGGCGATTGCACTGATGTGCCATTCAGGGCTTTCGGTACTCACTTCATCGCGCACCTGAACTGCATAATCGCGAATATCGATCCCGTTATATTGCACGACTTCATCACCCACCTGAATGGATGGATCTTTAAATGACTTAGCAATACCTGATACAAAAAACCTGGCTTGTGAAAAATGCAGGCCCTGCCCGAATATTTGAATTGGTAATTGCAACCTATCTTCTGGTTCATATTTCAAAAGACCTTTAACACCGAGCCGTCGGTGATGGCCATTGTTATAACTATTATAGAGTCGGGCAAAAATCTGAATTTTAGCCTCGGGTGATTTCGCCTTTTTATACTCTTGAATATATTTTTGTACGGTTTTTTGCCAATCCATTTCAAGACGCTGAAATTGTTTTGGATAATAGACTTCAATGCGTTTTGCATCTTCAAAGTATTTGGTCGCCAACTGATCCAGCGGAACTAGGTCTATCGTGAGATTTTTGTTTTCTGTAGCGAATGTCTGCCATGAGATAAAAAAAAGGAGGAAAAATTTAAAAATATTCATATGCTCTTAAGATTAAATGGAATGCAATTGATTTGTCTAGACAATCAAAATAGTTATGACTGTTGGTCAGCCTATTTGGTAGGCGCAATTGCCTTTAGAAATTTCTTCTCCAATGAGCTTATTGACTGGTAAGACAATAATAAATCAAAGGAAGCTTTATGAAATTTTTAAATCTCTTTATTTTTCTTCGCTTAAATTCAGTTTTAGCGATTGCGGGCCCAAAAGCCCCGTATGAAAGAAGAAATTTGTACTTTGAAACCGTTGAAGTAGGGTCGGCTTTTCCGGGACCAGTACTTGTAGGAAATGCCATGGGCTGATGATGTTCCGAATTTCGGAAAAATTCTTAGGTTTTTTTGCCCATCTTAAACTTACACAGTTAAAGTAAGGCCATAAGTTTGCTCTACGCGATTTATGACCAAAAGACAGAAAAACAATATAGACTTGCTTAAAAACACTATCTACGCTAAAGTAGAGACGACAGAGTCAGCCTTTGAGATTGTAATTTATAAAACTGTTAATCGAAAAGAACCATTTAATGATTGGCTAGATTCTTTAGATAAATCCGTGAGAGGGCGAGTTGAAGCGCGAATTGACCGACTGGAAGGTGGTCAATTCGGAAATGCCAAGGTTTTAAAAGATGGTCTTTTTGAACTGAAAATAAAGTCTCCTGCGTTCAGAATTTATTATTCAATGATCAGAAAACAGGTTGTTCTTCTGATTTCAGGCGGAGACAAAACATTTCAGTCTGACGATATAAAAAAAGCTAAGATTTATTTAGAAGATTACAGGAGTCGATATGAGAGAAAAAAAAGTTAGTCCTAAAAAATTAAAGGCTTGGCAAGCCCTCAAGCAAGAGAGATTTAAAAAAAATCCTGACGAAGCCATTGAGTACCTAAAAGCTTCCTTAGAAGATAATTCGGATATGCCAGCGGTGGTTATTGAAGCGATTAGAGCTGTCTCTGAATCCCTGGGTCTCTCAATTGAACAAATCGCAAAGAAAGCAAATAAGACACCTTCTACAATTCACAAAGCCCTTGGCAAAACAGGTAATCCAACCCTTGAAACTTTGAGTGCCGTACTTAAAATTTTGGGACTTAAATTGACTGTGCAAAAGGCGTCTTGATTTAATTTTATCCTAACGAGGAATATCCGAATTGCGTTGTTGAAACACAAGAACCGGATATTAATACTGAATTAAAGATTTTACGATCTGATCTTTAAATTTCATTTCATTCAGAAAGGTAAGATTGATAAGAACTAAAATATCTTCGACGACATATCCCGCGTTGTGGCACAACTCAAGAGACGCCTTCAGTGTTCCGCCGGTTGCCAATACATCATCACAAATGACGACCTTCGAAGGCCTGGTGGTCGGCGCCATTTCAAGAGTGGCTTCACCGTATTCAAGCTTGTAGGATTTTTGAATAACAGGTGGCGGAAGCTTTCCGGCTTTTCGGAGCGGAACAAATCCTTTATTGAACTGGCTCGCCATCTGCGCGGCAAAAATAAAACCTCTGGATTCAATTCCGACGAACATGTCGACATTATTTAAATCGATCAGTTTTGCAAAATCACGTGCTACGGATGAAAAGGCTTCGGCGTTCTGCAGCAACGGGGAAACATCGCGGAAAAGGACGCCCTTAATCGGAAAATCGGGAATATCATAGATCAGGGATTTATAATTCATCGGAAGACTTTCTGAGACCAATATTAAAAATATTTTTTACGCTGACTTGAAGGTAAAATTCTCAAGACGTCGCGATATTTTGCCACTGTTCTTCTGGCTATATCAATACCTTCTTTTTTCAGCAAATCAACGAGCTTTTGATCGGATAAAGGTTTTTTAGGATCCTCTTTTGAGACAAGTTCTTTCAGTTTCAGTTTAACGGATTCAGAGGCCAGATCTTCCCCGCCCTTTGAAGAACTGATACCTGAATTGAAAAAATATTTTAATTCATAAATACCCTGAGGAGTATGAACATACTTTGCCGTCGTAACCCGGCTGACCGTCGATTCATGCATGCCAATGTCGTTGGCGATGTCACGCAAGACCATTGGTTTAAGAAAACCCGCGCCTTTTTCGAAAAATTCTTTCTGATGTTTTACAATACTGTCGGTAACTTTAAAAATAGTTCGTTGACGTTGATGAATTGATTTAATCAACCACACGGCAGACTTCAGTTTTTCCTGAATGTACTCGGTGGCTTTCTGGTCGCCCGAAGGATTAGCCCCGCCCTTGAGCATGTTTTTATAGTAATTTGATATTTTAAGTTTCGGTAAGCCGTCTTCATTCAGCGATACCACATAATCATCACCGACTTTATAAACATAAACATCCGGAGTGACGTACTGAATGTCATTACCGGAGTAACTTCGTCCCGGTTTCGGCTCCATGGCATAGATAATTTTACAGATTTCAATAACTTCTTCCATTGAACGATTCAGCCCTTTTGCAATCGCCTCATAGTTCTTTTTTTCGAGATCTTTCAGATGCGAAGTGATCAGGAGTACCAAATCGTTGGTATCTTCTTCGAGGATTTTAGCCTGTATCAACAGGCATTCTTTTAAATCCCGGGCGCCGACTCCAGGCGGATCAAATTCCTGGATCAGACTTAACGCATCTTCTAAGTCGTCAAGAGCGAGATTTTCTTCTTCTGCGATCTGAGCAAGCGGTACCTTCAGATAACCATCGTCATCGATGTGCGCAATAATTGCGTCAGCGGCCTTCTCTTCATGATCAGCAAAGCCTGTCATTTTTACTTGCCAATACAGGTGATCGTGCAATGTCTGCGTAGATGAAATAATATTTTAATAATTCATGATCTCTTCGTTGCCGTGGGAAGCTTCTCGCGGAGCTTTGTGCTGAGTCTCGAGGTAAGATTCCCACTCAAATTCATCTTGCTTCTGGGGATCTTGAACGCTTTCACTAGAGCTGGTTTCAACCTTAATTTCGCTTGAATCGCCGGTTTGCTCTTCGGCTTCTTTAGTTCGCTGAAAATCTTCTTCTTTTAAAACTTCGGCTTCCTCAAGTATCGGATTTTCCTCGAGTTCATTTCGAACCTGCGACTCGAGCTCCAGACGAGACATCTGCAAAAGTTTGATCGCCTGCTGCAACTGCGGCGTGATGACCAAATTTTGACTTAAATTCATCGTCTGTCTGAGTGCCATTAATACCTCTTAAAAAATATCTGTTTCACAAACGGAAATTTTCACCTAAATAGAACTTCTTCGCTAAATCTGAATTTGCAATTTCGTTTGAAGTTCCGGCAACTTGAATTTGCCCGTCCTTCAAAATATAAGCATAATCGCAAATGCCTAAAGTCTCACGCACGTTATGGTCTGTTATCAGAACTCCTATACCTTTGGCCTTAAGCTCACGGATAATATTCTGGATATCAATTACTGCAATCGGATCGATACCGGCAAAGGGTTCGTCGAGCAGCAGAAATTTGGGCGAACCGGCCAATGCCCGCGCAATCTCGACTCTTCGTCTTTCACCGCCAGAAAGCGCATACCCTGCTGATTCACGCAGATGATTGATCCGAAACTCCTGCAGCAAGGATTCGAGGCGCTCACGGCGGTCCTGGGCGCTGTCGTCGTGAGCTTCGAGGGCAACAAGAATATTTTCTTCAACAGTCAATTTCCGGAAAATGCTCGGCTCCTGCGCCAAATAGCTGAGGCCCGCACGTGCTCGCTTGAACATCGGAAAACCCGTGATGTTAAGATCGTCCAGCCGAATTTCACCTTCATCAACTTTAATCAAACCGACCACCATGTAAAACGAAGTTGTCTTACCGGCACCATTTGGTCCCAAAAGACCGACAACCTGACCTGATTCAATTTCAAACGAGGCCTGCTGCACAACCTTTCGATTGCCGAATTGCTTTGAAATCTTCACAATTTTCAGCTTATTCTTCGCTGCGGTCATTTACTTCTTACCTTCTTTTTTACTATTATTTATCTTAACTTTTTTTCCGCCATCAATAAAGACGATTTCTTGCCCTCGGATTTCATCTTCTCCTTGCTGGACTTTCGGCTGCCCACGCAAAGTCATTTTATTTTCCGCAAGATCCATTTCAAGCTCGTTACAGGTACCACTTCGATCGCCTTCAACAAAAGCTACACCGTTCTTCAGCAGAATTTTGACCAGGGACTTAGTGGTAGCCGAATAAATAAAATGAGCCAAGGGAGCATGCACATAAAACGTTCCTAAATTCATCTTTACGTCTCCGGAGAATAAAGCTTCCTGATTTTGGTTGGTAAAATCCGCTCGAACCGCAGTCAATCTGAAGTTTTTGTCATTTATAACCTTCACCGTCAGAATTTTATCCAGAATTGACATCTTATTTTTAGCCAGATCAACCAAGAGTTTTTCACCGGTCAGGTGAAACCCCTTTCCGTCTTTATCAGGGGGGCCCTCCATCGTCACCGCATCGACGCTGGTCATTATTTTCTGTTGTGCCGAATACCTGAGCGTGTCAGT
>JANPPN010000110.1:0-3079 GCA_031428535.1 Bdellovibrio sp.
CATAGTAAAAAACTTCGGTTTTAACCTTATTAGATTGCTTGTATTTTTCAGGATCCGATTTGTTTGCAAGTTCCTGAAAAGCCAAAATGGATTGATCCAGTTTTTCGGCTACGGATTTAACTTGATCCGCTGGGGCATTCACTTCTGCTTTCAGACCGAGATGATTGGCCACGTTTCGACTGATTTCAAGAAATGCGGGTCGAATATCGTCCGGCAGATCGGCGACTGATAACCAGGCATCTTTATCGGGCACCGGATAAACCTTGAGAAGTTTACCGGAAGCCATCTCGCGAAAAACAAAAAATTGATTTTCGATGCGCTGGATGGCCTGAAAATACGGGGTTAGCTTCTCTTTGGATTCGCGTTTGTTCTGCAGTTCCTGCATCAAATTGACAAAATTTTCGGATTTAAATAATTCTTCGCCGGAAAAATATTTTTTATCGATCGGCAGCTTCAGTTTTTCGAGAATTTCATGGTGCTTCACTTCAAAAAGCGGCCGGTTGACCCAACTTTCAGGCGACAGCATCCAAGTTAATACCACCCAGTGGGCCGAAACTGCTTTGGTATCTTGTTTGGGCTTATAGAGTTTTTTTCCGTAAACCAGCTCGAGGGTTTCTTTTGCAAAGGTATCAAATGGTTTAATCCGGCCGGCATCCTGCACCGGTAAAAAGCGGATACCCTCACCGATTTCTGCAAAAACCAATGTAGAGAAAAATAAACACATCAGGAAAGTAATTTTGCTCATAGGTGTAGTCATTCCTTCCATTAAAGCGCGATAATCTTTTTACGACGTTGATAAAAAAGCCAGATTATTCCAAGCGAAAAAATCAAGCACCCGATGTACTTGATCCACCGGCCAGGATCCTGATTGATTGAAAATACCGACGCCACCGGCTGACCGGTCTGTGGGTCTTCCTGAAAACTTGCCTGATAAATCGTGTAGCCCATGAATTTCATCGGCTCATTCATCGAAATAATCTGCTCAATTTTAGAGGTTGGGTTAACGGCTTCAACCTGGCTTGAATATTCCATGGCCCGATTGGTGCCCTGATACCGCTGAACTTCGAATTTTTTGAGATTTAAATCAAAACCCAGATCAATTTTTCGATTTTGGTACGAAAGCAGGTAGGCATTCTTTGTGCCGAAGAGCTTTACCATATCATTGAGCGCAAGCCAGCGTTCAACTTCTTTATGTCGGATTTTCACTGTCGTTGTTGTCAGATCTGAAGGGCGTTCCTGCTGGGTAACTTCATAGGTTTCTTCGGCAAGCCAAAGATAATCCAGCAGGCGGAGTTCAAGCTCCATCCACCCGGTTGTAACGACCTCACCGATTTTGAGTTCTCCCGTTTTTCGGCCACGTTTTTCATCCTTGTAAACAATAGTGTACTTAACTCTGTTCTTATCGATTGGATTTAAATAAATTTCATTTGCCAAAGGCGGTGCTTCCGGAATTTCACCTAAATGAACTTTTGCCGGGCCGAGATTAAATGTGACGAGCTTATTTTTTTTGGGCTGGGTTATTTGTTCAACTTGTTTAACATTCGCATTCATCAACTGGAAGCGCACCGACGCCCCGGCATTCTGGTCAGTGGCCGCTTTAACTTTGTTCTGCAGCCGCGCGTATTTAACATATTCGAGGATTTCAATTTTATCTTCACCGAGCTCAAGTACATAGGGTTTTTGCGGAGTCGGAGTGTGGTTAAAAAAATCAACTTCGCGATCGACAACCTTAGAATACCGGTCACCGTCAAAAGTGGCATAAACCACAAGGTCGGTCTGACCGACAGAAACCAGATTGTTCTTACCGTTTATGCCCACGACCATTTGCCCGTCGAGGCCATAATTCGAAGTAACGAAGCCCCCGAAAATAATCATGATAAGGCCCGCATGAACTGTAATAAAAGGATAATGCCTCAACTGCCAAGGCCAGCGATCGATCACAACAATGGTTAAATTGTAGACAAGCAGAATCATCACAGTTGTCATCATCCATGAGTCGTAAACGATTTTTTTTGCGGCCATCGCATCGAATCTGGACTCAACGATGGTGCCCCATGCAATCAAACAGGCAATGACAGTCAAAATCGGAATGCCCAGCTGAAATGAACTCGAAAATCTCCAGAATTTACTGATCGTTTTATTCTTAAAAATCATGTTTACAAAACGCTACTCTGATAAATTTATTTTGGGAAGCTCAGACTTTATATAGGTGAGTGCCGCTGTTATTTTTTGTTGAATAATTTTATGCTCCGGCAAGAGTTGCTTCGTCATTTCATCCATGTAAAGTGCTCTGCTAATTTCAACCTGAATGGCCTGTTGACCCACCAAGGGTTTGCCATATTGCTCAGTAACGCGGCCTCCCATGTAAGGCCAGTTGTATCCGACTTTGAATCCGGAAGCTGCATAAGCGGCAATCACTAAATCCCGAAAGTGCCGATGACAACTTTTACCGAGGCAATCGCTGACAACAATATCGGCCCTTTTTTCGCCCGGATCCCTGTGCATGCGTGTGCCAAGTGACGGCATTGAATGCGCATCGAGATGAAAAACATTACTAAAGTTCCGATTTTTAAAATTTTCATAGTGTTTTCTGAGGCCTGCATGAAAGGGTTCATAAATAAGTTCAGTCAGTTCTTCGTGATTCTTGCGAGACATCGGCCGTGGCATCAACTGAACTTCATTTTTAGTCAGAACCCAGTGATAACCATCGCTGTGGGTACCGGCCTTTTTCGGTGCATCCAATACCGAAGCGGCATCAACGTCGTCAGGAATTCTGTTCAGATCAACCGCGTAGCGGTGCCACTCAGTTAATTCATAAGGCAACTGTAACGCACTTAAAGCCGGTTTATAAATGACATCGACGTAACGGTCCACATCGGACATCAAGATTTCTTCCGGCAGATTTTCCAACCACGGAGTCTGAAGCGGAATCCGCTCACCCGAATGCGGAATCGAAACAAAAAGCGGAATAGTTTGACTCATCCGTAAACCTCCATTGGAATAACAATATATGAAAATCTACACAAAAACCGGCGATAAAGGAACGACAAAACTTGTTGATGGGTCTTGCGTTGAAAAA
>JANPPN010000111.1:0-9289 GCA_031428535.1 Bdellovibrio sp.
TATAAATTCGAACAGTATAAACATGTAAAGCCAGAGCTTATTTACACAAATGATAACAAGTTAGGACTTTAAAATGCCGAAAATGCAAGACATCAAGCGAATTCTGATAATCGGAAGCGGACCTATTCAGATCGGCCAGGCTTGTGAATTCGATTATTCGGGCACACAGGCCTGTAAGGCTCTGATGGCAGAGGGGTTTGAGGTTATTCTGGTCAACTCAAATCCGGCACCTATTATGACCGATCCGGAAATTGCCACGCGAACTTACATTGAGCCGCTCAAATTTGACTATCTTAAAAAAATCATCGAAATTGAAAAACCGGATGCGGTTATTCCTACTCTTGGCGGGCAGACGGCCTTGAATCTGGCGCTTGAGCTTGATAAAAAAGGTGTTCTTCGCGAAAACAAAGTTCAGATGCTTGGCGCCACGCCCAGCGTAATAGAAGCCGCGGAAGACCGCGAAAAATTCAGGTCGATTCTTGATGAGTTAGACGCAAAATATCCAAAAAGCGAAATGGTAAAAAGTTTCGAACAGGGTATGAAGGCCGCTGAAGTTTTGGGTTATCCGCTGATTTTAAGACCAAACTATACACTTGGCGGGGGCGGTGGCGGTATTGCCTACACGCCTGAGGAATACACCGGAATGCTGGTTCAGGCGTTACATGAAAGTCCAACGACTGAAGTGCTGATTGAAGAAAGTATTCTTGGCTGGAAAGAATTCGAACTTGAAGTCATGCGTGATTCTTCAGGTACTTTTGTGGTCGTTTGTTCTATTGAAAATTTCGATCCTTGCGGCGTCCACACCGGCGACAGCATTACGATCGCCCCGCAACAGACTCTGACCGATCAGGAGTATCAGGCGATGCGCGATGAAGCTTGCAAGATTATAAATCGTGTCGGTGTGCAGACCGGCGGAGCCAATATACAATTTGCCGTGCATGCAACAACGGGTGAGCGCGTGGTTATCGAAATGAACCCCCGGGTTTCCAGGTCGTCGGCGCTTGCAAGTAAGGCAACCGGTTTTCCGATAGCAAAAATTGCGGCGCTGCTTGCCGTTGGTTATAATCTGGACGAGCTTAAAAACGATATTACAAAAGTCACACCAACCTGCTATGAACCCGCGCTGGATTATGTCGTTACTAAAATACCCAAATTCGCATTTGAAAAATTTCCGGGTTCAAAAGACCTTCTGACCACTCAAATGAAGAGTGTCGGTGAAGTCATGTCTATCGGGCGAACTTTTCAGGAATCTTTCATGAAGGCAATGGCTGCGCTTGAAGTCAGCGCAGAAGGTATTCCGGATATTCATTTCAGTCTGGAAAAAATTTCGTATCCGAACAGTCAGCGAATCTGGCATATATTCCAGGCGTTGCGCCATGGTCTTAAGATAGAGCAGATCAATGAACTCACAAAAATTCATCCTTGGTTTCTCGAACAACTTTATTCCATCGTTGAATTTGAAAAAGAAATTAAAAAGTCAGAGCTCGACCTTCCTATGCTTACAAAAGCGAAGCGAAAAGGTTTCACGGATGCTCGTATTGCAAAACTAAAGAATAAGACCGAAAATGAAGTTACAAAACAGCGTCACGCGTTTTTGCTCCGCCCTTCATTTCTACAAGTCGACACCTGTGCCGGTGAATTCCTTTCGTCAACTCCGTATTATTACTCGACCTATTGGAGCTTCGCTGAAGTTGCGGCACCGGTAAAGCCGATTGTTGCCGTTATTGGCAGTGGACCAAATCGTATCGGTCAGGGAATAGAATTCGATTACAGTTGTGTCCGCGGCGTAAAGGCTCTGCAGAAGCTCGGCTATCTGGTTGCTATGATCAATTCGAATCCCGAAACCGTTTCTACCGATTACGATACTTCCGATTTTCTTTTTTTCGAACCCTTGACAAGCGAAGCAATCACTGAAGTTTTCAGTTTAATAAAGCCCGTTGGCTTTATTGCGCAGCTCGGCGGTCAGACCCCGATAAATCTGGCCTATCAGCTCGAAAAAAACGGTTTCAGGCTTTTGGGATCATCACTTGCGTCACTTGATCAGGCCGAAGACCGAAAATTATTTTCGAAAATCTGCCGAGAACTCAATCTGAAAATTCCACAGTCAGCAATGGTCGGTTCACTGGCTGAAGCTCTTGAGCAGGAAGGCTCCGTAGGCTATCCGATGATCTGTAGACCAAGTTACGTGCTTGGCGGCAGGCGAATGGAAGTTATTGAAAATCAGCAGGAGTTACAATCATATTTTTTAAGACATCACGATTTCATCGGAACCCAGAACCCGTGCCTTATGGATCAATTTTTGTCGGGTGCGCTTGAGGTCGATGTTGATTTGGTACGCGGTAAAAATTGGATCGTAATGGGCGGCGTGGTCGAACATATCGAAGCCGCCGGAATTCATTCAGGCGACAGTATGGGTGTAATTCCGCCTCAGCGCTTACGAGATGATACGCTTAAAAAAATCGAAAAAATGAGCCAGGAACTGGCCAATAAAATGGATGTTCTAGGCCACCTTAATCTGCAACTGGCAATTAAGAATGATGAAGTTTTCGTACTTGAGGCCAACCCAAGAAGTTCGCGTTCAGTCCCGTTTTTGGCAAAAGCCACTCAGATTCCGCTGGTCGATCTGGGTATCAGGGCGCAGATGGGGCTTGAAATGTCAGCCGAAGAAGTCAGTCGGTACAACTGGAGAGCTATCGATAAAATTTGTGTAAAGGGAGTTGTCTTCCCATTCAAAAAATTTGCCGACAGCGATTCTATTCTAGGGCCGGAAATGAAATCGACCGGCGAAACAATGGGTCGTGCCGACAGCTACCCTGAGGCGTTGGTTAAAGCTTTTGTTGCCAGTTCGCTGAACCTCCCGGCATCGGGCGAGGTCTTTTTATCTCTGCGGGACAAAGATAAGGTTCCGATGCTGCCACTGCTAAAAAATCTTAAAAAACTCGGATACGAGTTCTCGGGAACACGGGGCACGGCGAACTTTTTAAACCAGTCGAATCTCGAGTGCCTTGCCTTAAATAAGGTACATGAAGGCCGGCCAAATTGTGTCGACCGGATCAGATCCGGCCAGATAAATTTTGTAATTAACACGACTCAGGGTAGGCAGTCTCTTGAAGCCAGTTTTGATATTCGTCGGGCCTGTACCGATTACAGTATCCCGTGTTTAACCGAGAGCGATGCGGCCGAAGCGTTTGTTACGGCCCTTGAGAAATCTAAGACTGGACGGATCGAAGTTTCTCCATTAGCATTATAGGCGATGTTTAAGTTTTCGTTTTTAAGTATTTTTTTGTTATCGCTCTTTTGCGCGGCAGATATGAAAACCATTACTGTTGGAATTTTGCCGGGCGGAAACCCTCAAGGAGTTGAAAAAGAATCTTTTTTGCTTGCTGAAAAGCTTCAGAGTAAACTAGGGCAGCCGGTCCAGATCTTTATCTCAAAAAATTACACCGGAATTATCGAAGCCCTGAAAAATAAAAAAGTTGATCTGGCAATTTTGTCTTCAATGACCTACGTTATGGCCGAAAAGGAAACGAACGTAAAGGTCCTATTGAAAAAAACCTGGAATAACGGCGCATTCTACTACTCTTCTATTGTTTCAAAAGCCGGCTCTAAAATTAAGACAATTAAAGATCTGAAAAACCGGGATATCGCGTTCGTTGATGAAAAATCCACTTCAGGCTACATGTACCCACAGGTCCACCTGAAAAAGAATAAAGTCGAAAAATTCAAATCTGTGGTTTTTTCCGGAAATCATGCCGCTTCAATTGATTTGCTTGAATCCGGAAAGGTCGATGCAGTTGCCGTATTTGCTGATGATGAAAAGGCACGAAACGGCGCTTGGTCCCGTTTTGCAAAGTCTAAAAAATTCAAAGTTAATATTCTCTGGGTAAGTGAACCGATTCCGAACGATCCCATTGTTGTCCGCCAGGACTTTTATGATGATAATCCCAAGCTGACTCATGAAATTATGTACGATCTGATTGAAATCCAGAGCGAATCCAACTCGCTTTTGAGTGAAATTTTAGGCAGCTCTGATCTTATGCCGGCAACATCACGCCAGTATGATCCGGTCAGAGAAATGGTAAAGGCATTTCAGGCGGTGTTGAAATAATGATTATCTTAGAAGTAAAATCCCTATTTAAACGCTTCAGAACCGACTTTTATAAGAAGCCGAATATTGCTCTTAAGGATGTTTCATTTAAAATCGATCAAGGAAGATTCGTCGGTTTTATCGGGCCCAATGGCGCCGGCAAATCCACAACAATCAAATGTCTTCTTGAGCTCATTTTTCCGGATTCGGGCGAAATCAATTTTTTCGGTGAGCGATTTTCACTCCTGCACAGAGCACGTATCGGTTTTTTGCCCGAGCGTCCGTTCTTTCAGGAATTTCTGACCGGGCAGGAGTTTCTTAAGCTCCACTGGAGCCTTTCCCAGAAGCCGCGCAGAGATTTTCTAAAAAGGGCGTCGGAAATTCTCGACTTGGTTAAATTGGCCCACGCCAAAGATAAAAAACTGAAGGATTACTCTAAAGGAATGCTTCAGCGAATCGGTATTGCACAGGCCCTTATTTGTGAACCTGAATTTCTGATTCTAGATGAGCCGATGTCGGGCTTGGATCCTGACGGCCGCATTCTGATCAAACAGATTCTCAGAGCTTTACGGGAAAAGAAGATGACGGTGTTAATGAGTAGCCACTTACTGGAGGATGTCGAGGAATTGTGTGATGATCTCCTGATAATTCACGCCGGTGTAATTGAGTATTCCGGCGCGGTAGACGCTTTCAAGAAAGATTTTCCTAGCCTGGAAGCCGCCTATAGTAAATTTAAAATAGACCTGAACGGTAGCGGGAACCTGAACGCATGAATCAGATTAATTCAATTTTCATCATCGCAAAACTGACAGCCAGCGAATGGATTCGGCTTAAATTTTTCCATATCATCATTTTTTTCGGCCTGGTATTCATCGGATTCAGTCATATGCTAAGTTCACTCACTTTTTCCGTCGTTGAGCGGCTGCTCTTTGACTTCGGGCTTGCCGGGCTTGAACTGGGCATCATTATGATTTCTAGTTTGATCGGCACACATTCGATTCAACGGGAAATCGACCGAAAAACTTTATTTGTATTATTGGCTCGCCCAATTCCCAGAACCAACATCGTACTGGGTTCGTGGCTTTCTATAATGGTATTGTGCTTCCTGTTCAGCGTCGGCTTCTTGTTAAGTCTGATTATTTCCTCCGGAGGAACCAAACATAACATGGGGCTGGTCATCGCCACATTAAGCTCGCTGTCCAAGGCAATGGTTATTTCGAGTTTTGCGATCGCCTGTGGATTACTCGTTCGGCCAATTTTGGCGTTGGGAGCAACTATTTGTTATTGGTTGCTCTGCTATTCCCTTCCCGACATTAAATTTTTTGTTTCTAAGTTGCAGGATCAAGCTCTGCTTCAGATTTTTGATGTTATTGAATTCCTCGTTCCACAATTTCACCGTTACAACTGGAAGTCTTTTTACTTTGTTACCAATTTACCGACCGGCTCTGAAATTATTTGGTCTGTTTTTCACAGTTTAGGCTGGACATTTTTCTGGTTAACACTGGCATCGTTTTTTTTCAGAAAGAAAGAAATTGTCTGATTACACTTTGTTTCATACGGTCATGGGTTTTCTGTTTGGAGCGGTCTTCGGCAGCTTTGCAAATGTTGTCATTTACCGATTGCCGGCAGGGGAATCCGTTTTAGGGCGAAGTCGATGTGCTCAGTGCCGGAAAACTGTTCCGTGGTATCACAATATTCCTATGGTTTCGTATTTTATTTTAAAGGGAAAATGTTCGTCCTGCGGTGAAAAATTTGCTTTGCAATATCCGCTGGTTGAATTTTTGATGGCTTGTTTTTTTGCAGCCGTTGTTTATCAGTACGGAGCCAGTTGGACAGCGCTTGAGTACTTAATCCTTGTTTTTGGCCTGGTGACAGCCGCCTTTATCGATCTTGAGCACATGATTTTACCGGACGAAATTACCTTGGGCGGCCTCGTCATCGGATTAATCGGTGCGGCACTCAATCCCGAGCGTAGCTTTCTTGAAGCTCTTTTTGGCGTCTTGTTCGGCGGCGGAATTCTTTGGTTAGTCGCTTATGTCTATTTTGTATTTACAGGTCGGGAAGGGCTCGGCGGCGGAGATATTAAGTTACTTGGCTGGCTCGGCGCTCTTTTGGGTTGGAAAGCGATCCCTTTCATCATTTTAAGTTCGAGCGTACTCGGTTCAGTCGTTGGGATACTAGCTTCCCGAAAAAACAATGATGGACTGAAAACGATGATTCCATTCGGACCCTTTTTAGCTTTGGGCGCCCTACTTTACATCTTAGGACTAAAGTCAGTGGGCTTGTGGTATGTGCAACTCTTTATTCCTGAATTTTAGGAGCAATTAAAACTAGACTTCACTGGACTACTCCAAGCGGAGGCTTTGACAGACCTAAGCCTGCCATCAATAATTAAGAATGGTAGGAGTGGACCAACAGCATGTTTTTTTCATCTAAGAAGGTCATCGGAATCGATATCGGTTCGAGCTCAATTAAAATGGCCGAAATGACCATAAAGTCTGGCGGCGCTTATTTGGATAACTTTGCGGTTATTCCTGCGCCTCTGCAAGCAATTTCTAACGGTGAGATAACAGATACTCAACTTGTTGCAGAATCAATAAAAGCCGGTTTTAAAGACAACGGGTTTAAAAACAAAAATGCCAGCATCGGCCTTTCTGGAACGGCCGTCATCATTAAGAAAATAAGTATTCCCAAAGTTGATTCGAAAAAACTGAAAGATCAAATAAAATTTGAAGCTGCACAATACCTGCCGTTTGATATTAGCCAGGTCACCCTGGATCATCATCCGCTTTCGTTTACAAGTAACCCTGAAAACATTGATATTCTGGTCATTGCCGCACAGAACGAATTTATTTTGAACTATCTGAGTTCAATCAATCAGGCCGGCTTACGCTGCAAAATTCTGGACGTCAGCAGTTTGGCATTGGCCAACGTCTTCGAAATGAATTACGGAAAATCCGCAGAACCGGTTGCCTTGTTTAATTTTGGCTCGAATATTACAAATTTTCTGGTGCTTTTTCAGGGCGAGGTTATCTTTTCCCGTGATATTCCAATTGGCGGTTTTCACTTTTCCAACGAAATCAGCAAAAACATGGGTGTCACCTTCGATGAGGCCGAAACTCTGAAAATTCAACAAAGCACCTCGCAGGAAGTTCCAGAAGACACCCGAACTTTCATGAATATGGCGCTTGATTATGTGACTGAAGAAATTCGCAACAGTATCGACTTCTATACGGCAACGGCGCAAGGGCACCTGATTTCCAAAGCTTATTTTACCGGTGGCGCAAGTCTGACCTCAGGCCTTATTGAACATCTGTCAGATGTTTTAAAAATTCCATTTGAAGTTTTCAATCCGTATTTAACGATCAAATCGGGAAGCCGGAAAATCACCTCAAATTACCTTCAGCAGATCTTACCTTTTGCCTCGATTGCCTGCGGTCTGGCCAGTCGGCAGGTCGGTGATAAATGATAAAGATTAATCTTTTAACGTCGTATATTGAGGGTGCAAAAGATGCCAGCGGTGGCGGCATGGGGCTATCCTTCGGAGACGACGACGATGGTAGCCAGCAGGTTGGTCTTGATTTCGGCAAGCGAGTTGCTGTTCTGCTGATTGGCCCGATAGGGCTTTTTGTTTATGAATTTCAGACAATTCCGGTACTCCAGGCTACGCTGGCAGAAGCCACTGTTAAATATACTGAACTGAAGCAGTTTAACGATAGTAAACAGAATTTAACCCTTGAAATTAAGAAATATGAAACGGAACAGGCCCGTTTCAATGCGCAAATGGATTTTATTAACAAGATCGATAATGATAAAGTTAATGAGTACCGCCTTTTCGAGCATCTCAAATCATCAACTCCTGCAAATGTCTGGGTTACCAAACTGGAATTGATAGACAACAACCTGACGATTGCAGCTGAAAGTGATGACCCCAAAGACATCGCCACTTTTATTCAGCGACTTTCAAACGCCGAGTTTATTTCGAACCTGGTTCCGATGAATCAGACAAGCAAGAAAAACTTTTCCAATACAGATGTTACGACGACAGTTTTTACGGTTAAGGCGCAATTGAACGCAGGCGCAGGAAAAACGCCATGAGATTACTTCGGATTATAGCCAGCCTTTCCATGTCAAGAATCGTAATTTTCGGCGTGCTATGTACAGTTATGTATTACACCACTTATTTTGATGACGGTTCAGCTCTCGATACGCAGATTGCAACGATGGAATCCCAGGTTAAATCAGAATCCGAACGCCGGATCGAGGTTAACAAGATCATTAAAAAAGAAGAGGAAATGCGCGGAAATTTGCTTCAGTTGCAACGAAACCTCGAAGTTGTGAAGTCAAAAATCCCGAATGAGTTCCGCGATACGCAAATGTCGATTATTTTAAACAACGCCTCTATCGCGTCGGGGGTTAACCTTCAGGACCTGTCTGTCGTTCAAAGTAATATTGCCGGTGGGAATAAAGTTTACGACCCCAACAGTATAAAGCCAGAGGATCTTATCGAAGAGGTCAGATTCAATATCTCGCTATCAGGCTCGTATAGCGCTTTTCTGAAGTTTCTTGATGTTCTAACTAAGGAAGATAAGGTTTTAAAGGTCAAAAATTTCGTTATCGAAAAAAACTCCAGCGACATCGACGATGACATGATCAAATTCAAAGGTGATGTCATCGGATTTAAACAGTCCTCATTTCTGATGTCGGCGCCGGCACCCGGTGTGAAGTGAAAAACATTCTGCGGCTTCTCCTTTTTTGCCCATTGATGGTATCCGCGCAAATGATTCCTGCAAATCAGGCGATTGTCGGGCAATCGACTCAATTCCAGAATTTGAAGGCGCAACCAGGAATGCCATCACCAGGAACGCCACCACAGGGTAATCAAAGTGCGCGCGAGGGCATCCAGCCACCGCCTCAATCTGCTGATTCAAAACCGCAGTCAGATAACCAGTCGGTTGGCGACATTAAAATTCCGACCGGTCCTGTAAAAGCCGGTCAGTTCACGCAACAATCGGTCGGCACCAATAATTCACGGGACTTAGAGCAAAAAGTCGCAGGTAGGATTAAAGATCCTTTTATGCTACCGAATCATCTCTATTTGCAAATTAAGCGGAAGCTCGGAGACATCCAGGGCGAAGGCTATATCGATGAAAGTGTCGAGCCGCAGCGTCGCTGGGCTTTGAAACGCTATAAATTAGTCGC
>JANPPN010000112.1:0-50907 GCA_031428535.1 Bdellovibrio sp.
AAAAACAGAGCTGAAAAAATCAGCAAAAAATAAGGATTCAGGATGAGTTTAAGATCGAATTTGTTCACTTGTAGCACAGTAAGAAAGAATTGAATGATAAGCGAGTTCTGTCAACCGAAAGGACTGCGCGCGAGAACAAAAATCGTGACAAAGACTTTTGTTGATATTAGCTTCGTACATTCAGTTCAAACCTAGTTCTAAACACCAGTGCCCTGGTGGCGAAATTGGTAGACGCACAGGACTTAAAATCCTGAGCTTCCAGGAATGGGGCGTGCCGGTTCAAGTCCGGCCCAGGGCACCAAACTAAAATTCATTAGTAAAATCAATAATTTACATCCAATGCCAAAGTCTGTAAAGCCGGTTAAGGTGTTTAGGTGCTCTTGTAAGCATAAAAAATAATTTTAATTTTTCACAAATAATTTTTTTGTTTAAATTGCTCATGCATTTTTTGTTGAGTAAAATTTTTGAATGAAAAAAAAATCCAAACCAGTTGAGCAGCAGAAGCCTCAGGGTGAAATCATTTTATTTCAAACTCAAGATGGTGATTCTCGCATTGAAGTAAAATTAGTAAATGAAACTGTTTGGTTGTCACTTAATCAAATGGCTGAGCTTTTCGAGCGCGATAAGTCCTCTATTTCTAAGCATATAAAAAATGTATTTAAAGAGGGAGAGCTGCATGAAAATCAAACTGTTGCAAAATTTGCAACAGTTCAAACTGAAGGTAAGAAATCGATTACCAGACAAATTGAATATTACAATCTAGACGTCATTATTTCAGTCGGTTACAGAGTTAAATCTCACAGAGGTACGCAGTTTCGAATTTGGGCCACGCAGCAGTTAAAAGAGTATCTTGTTAAGGGATTTGTCATGGATGATGAACGACTTAAAAACCGCGACAATGGAAATTATTTTGATGAGTTATTATCGCGCGTTCGAGATATACGTTCGTCAGAGAAAGTTTTCTGGCGTAAAATTTTAGACATATATGCAACCAGTATTGATTATGACTCTAAAACAGATCAGTCCATTCAATTTTTTAAATTTATTCAGAATAAGATGCACTGGGCGGCACATGGGCAAACAGCAGCGGAAGTCATTTCAGCAAGAGTGGGTGCGGAAAAGCCGAATCTCGGGCTCGGAAATAAAATAACTATGTCTACGAAAGCTGATTATTTAAAACTTTTTTAAACTGAGGGCAATGATGAAACATGTAATATTTGTATTGATATACTTTATTTTTACCTCTAGCGCTTTTTCAGAAAATGTAGAGTTCAATTCAAGTTCTCGCTACAACATACGATTTGAACCATTAAGATTGGCCGTGAATAATTTTAGTATTAACGTTTTAGATATTAAGGTCAGCAGTAATTGGACAGTCGGACCGGAATTAGGCTATCTGAAATACAGTGTTAGCTCAGCTGGAAATAGTTCTTCAATGATATATGTAGATACCTCGTTCATAGGCGTACGGACGAACTGGTTTAAAAATGGAGTTTATACTGACGGTCTTTATATTGCTCCATTTACTCGATTCGCTAAAACAGACATTACCGCACCTAGCGGCTCAACGATTGCCGGCAAAGCTTCCAGTTCAGTACTTGGTTGCTTCTTTGGATATGGTTGGTTTTGGAATAACTTTAATATGATGCTCGGAATTAGCCCTGTGATAGCATCAAATTGGTCACCTGTAGTTGTAACCGATCAAACGGGATTTAATACAAATCATCTTTCAGATCGTTTTGCTCACGCGGCAGGTGAGTACACTCTTGGTTGGACTTTTTAATATTAAAAAAACTGCGAATTCTTCAGCCGACTTTCAGTATTATCGCAGGATTAATCTTGGTTTGGTGTTTGGCTTGCACTAGGGGAGCCTTAAGTTAACTACCCGGCAACTTTGCTCTTTGCTTTATTTTTTTCAGTGTAAGTCATCAATACGTCGCGAATGAGCGTTTGGTAGCGACCTTCGTAATGCTCATTGAGAGAAAGTTTTTTTAAGCTTTTAACCAAACTGAGTGGTAATCGAATTGAAATGTGAGCGGTTATATTCTCATCTTCAAAATCACTGACCGGTACGTTAATTGAACCTGTTTTAGTTTTTTTAGCCATATAATTCCTCCCAGCGCTCAAGTAACAAACTTCGATTTTTTTTAACAACTTTGATTATTCGATTTAAAGTCGCATGAGAAAAACCAGTCTCCTTATCTAAAATCTCTAAAGTCAGTAAATTGATCCGCACTGATGCGCCTGAGCCCTCAATATGCACATGTGGCGGGCTATGATCATTTTCATTAATCTTATAAACTATGTGTTTAGATGATAAAGCCTTTATTCTTGTCACAAAATATACCATATATACTGTATATACAAAAGAGATATTTTGACTATACTTTGAAAATAGTTTGAATTTGGGTCGCCTGAGATCACACATGTGTTTGGGTGCAGCATAATTTAGGCTGACTCTTATTCGTTATTAGGAGGTGGAGACAGAAAGACTATCCGATTGTCGACCTGCCGGCCGCCTTTTGTCGGTCTCCATTTTTTTGGATCATGGTTCGTCATTCGGGCGGCTAAGGGCTTTTGCGTCAGTCCTCAAATCGAATTTACGAGCACATCTCCAGAATTGCGGTTCGATATTCGTGTATGTTTAGGGCACCAAAAATACCTCAAGCTATTCGGTTCTCGAACCTGTATTCAGCATACAGAGTAGAAATCAGATTTACTTAAATCCCTTTGCAGCCGCTTCCGCCAGTTTAAGTTCCTCAAAAATTTTATCGACTGTTATTTTCAGGCGCGCTGATGATGAGGGAGCAAGTGGGGAGAGTATAGATACCGGCCAACCGGAGTCGCTCCAGTCAGGTAATACTCTGATTAACTTTCCGCTCGCTAAGTAAGGCTGACAGATATAAGTTGGCACCAGTGCAATGCCTCCGTCGGCCAATGCCATTTGCACAAGACTGCTCATTTGATTACTTAGAATTTTCGCCTGAATAGGAACATGAACAGTTTTATCTTTTGAACGAAGCGTCCATTTTTGTGCGGTCTGCTGTAGATCTAAAGATAAACACTGATGTTGGCTCAGATCGCGTGGAGATTTTATTTTTTCTTTACCCTTTAAATAGCCGGGAGATGCGACAGGAACTAAATTCACTTCGCCGGCATTTTTAATTATCAGTCCGCTGATTCGTACGCGGCCAATTCTTACAGCTAAATCGAACCCCTCTTTCACGAGATCGATGAGTGTGTCGGTGTATTTAAGGTCAAAGCGCAACATTGGATGTTGGCTGGACAGTTTTGCGATCGCTGGGGCAATGACGAACGTTCCTAAATCCTCTGGCGCAGTAATTCTAACTGTTCCTGTTAAGAGATTATCTTTTCCGTACAATGATTTTTGTGCGTCTTCCAGCTGATGAATCGGCCCCAGGCTCGCCTCGTAGAAGGTGAGGCCTGCCTGAGTGAGTGTGAGACTGCGAGTGGAGCGCACAAGAAGCTTTGTGCCGGTTTCCCGTTCGAGACGCGAAATAGATCTACTGACAGTAGACTTTGGCATCTTTAATGCTTCGGCAGCCTTGGAGAAGCTACTGTATTGAATCACTTTTACGAATATGCGGCTAAGTTCTAAGTCCATAATTGACCGTATCATATTGTTGCACTATTGGAACAGTGAAATCATTTTGGTGCGTCTAATCAACTCGTTAAAAGTAGGCGATAGTAGAGTTAGCAAACAATCCCGATTTAAAAGTCGGCTACAAGGAGAAGGTTATGGCAACAAAAATAGGAATTATCGGAAGCGGAAATGTCGGTAGTGCAATCAATAGAGGTCTAACGAAAGCTGGCTTTGAAGCAAGAGTGAGTAATGAACAAAATGTCGGCGAGGTTACGTCAGGCGCAGAGATTATTGTTTTGGCAGTTCCATTTGGAGCGATCGACGACGTCGTTAAACAGATCGGAAGCAACGCCAACGGCAAAATCGTTATTGATGCGACCAACGCGCTAACTGCTGAAATGAAATTGGCACTTGGATACACAACCAGCGGCGCTGAAGAGCTTCAGAAAAAACTCTCTAAAGCTAAAGTTGTAAAAGCCTTTAATACCGTCTTTGCTCAACACATGGATAGCGGCAAACTGAACGGTGAAACTTTGACGGCCTTTGCAGCAAGTGATGACGAAGCGGCACGAAATAAAGTTCTCGAACTTTTAAGATCGATTGGTTTTGATGCTGTTAATGCGGGTCCGCTCCAAAATGCCCGTCATTTAGAAGCGCTGGGATTTTTAAATATCCAACTGGGATATGTTCTTGGTAATGGCGCTATGACCGGATTTAAATACGTACGTTAATAAACTTAATAACAGGAGAATAAAATGAAAACCACACTCATTAAATTAACAGTTGCAATGCTTGCTTGCGTATCAATTTCGGTAGCTCAAGCTAAAAACAAAAAACAAGCTGACTTTGAAGCACTTCAAAAGAAAGTTGAGCAAAATCTCGCAACTTTTGATGATCTTGATTTCAATGTCTTTTCAAATCAAAAATGGGATGAGCTTAAAAAAAGTCACTCGAAAAATGTGAAAGTTCATTGGCCAGACGGCCACATAACCATAGGCATCGATAAACACATTGAGGATCTGAAATACATGTTCACCTATGCTCCTGACACTCGCATTAAGGAGCATCCTATTAAAATCGGACAAGGCGAATGGACGGCCGTTTACGGAATCATGGAAGGTACATTCACAAAACCGATGACAACACCGGATGGCAAAGTTATTCAGCCAACTGGCAAGTCATTCAAACTTCCGATGGCAACTATGAGTCATTGGACCAAAGACGGAACTTTCGATGAAGAGTATTTATTTTGGGATAACCAAACTTATATGAACCAACTGGGACTTGGGAAGTAGTGAAAATCCAAGCCGCCGTTTTAGAAGAAAAAAAGGTCCATTTAAGTTCCGCGAAATTGAAATCGGCGAATTGCGGCCTGATGAAGTTTTAGTGCGAGTTGTGGCCACGGGAATTTGTCATACGGACGCACATGTTCGTATGCATCCCGAAGGCAGCCAATTACTGTTGGTACTCGGACATGAGAGGGCCCCCGGGTTTCAGGAAAGATGTCGTGTATGTTGAGATGTACATGTGGTGGGCTATGATCATTTTCATTAATCTTATAAACTAAGTGTTTAGATGATAAAGCCCTTTATTCTTGTCATAAAGCATACCATATATACTGTATATACAGAAGAGAAATCTTGATTATTTTTAAAAATCATTTGAATTTGGATTCAGAACGGCTATCCGATGGTCGACTGTTGAGGGCGTAAAATGTACGCCGTACCTAAATCCCTTTACAGAAATTTAAATTTTGCAAGACGGGATTCGGTCTTGCTTCCCGAAGTTTACCGTTGGCATGGTGAGCAATTTCTTAATTTCGTTTAAACTTATTTTCTATATTTCTCTAAAAATTCGCTAACGCGAGCTTTTAAATCAGGACGCACATTGATTAATCCATGATCTTCATTTGGATAGACGAGTAATTCGAAATTTTTATTAAAAAGCTTTAATTTCTCGCTAATTAGTTCCGCGTGATGGAAAGAAACTCTTACATCGCCGGTACCGTGGATTATAAGCATTGGCACATTAAGTTGATCTGCCCATTCGTTTGCGGATCTTTCTTTTAAAACTGTTTCGCGATTATTTTGAATATTGGGGATCAGGGCATTGTGAACCTGAGCCATTTCTGGGCGTTCCTTTTCAGACAAAATTAAATCTGTCGGGCCAGCAACCAAAATAGCTGCGTTTACTGTCACCTGTTTTTTGAGCGTAAGGTAAGTCATCGTGGCCCCCCGAGACCAGCCACCTAGAAAGACATTTTTTGTGTCGGTTAAAGTAAATTCTTCGGCAATTTTTAGAAGACCAACAACGTCCTGTACCTCGGCTCCCCCAAATTCATCCGTGCCTTCGCCGCCGGCAACGCTTCGGTATTGAGTCGTAAAGAATAAATACTCCCCACTGTTTGTGAATAGGCGAGTATCCCGTACCAAGCTGCCGGGTAGCACGCGACCGAATTCTCTATTACCGCCGCGATTAAAAATCATAGCGGATCTTTTCTCATCAGCCGATAGATTTTTTGGAATTCCGATGAACCCTTTAACTTTATAGGTGTCGCTTAAATACGTGATGCTATAGAACTCATAAGGAGACTTCTTCATTAGTTCTATGTGGCTGTGATAAGCTTCTTTTGTTAAACCAGAAACGGCTTTTGCAGGAAAGCTTTCAAAACTTTCCGGTGCATAGATTTTCGCTGATAAAACACCTGGAGTTTTCAAAATTGAATCCAAATGATTTTGTTCAGCTTGAAGAGAGAGCGAAATTATTAAAATCGTAATGCAGGTAAGTATTATTTTCACAAGAACCGTCCCTTTTCTAATCAACAATGTATACATGTATTAGAATAATAATGGAATTAAATTAGTTCTGAGTTTTATTTTAATCGTGCAGTGAAAACAGTATTATTTTGAAATATTTACCAAGGTTACCTTAGATATAGTTCGAGAATCGTACGGCTACTGGTGCTCGCATCATGCCTCAAATCAAATTAAACCGCGCATCTCCATAATTGCAGTTTGATATTCGTGTATACTGAGGGCATCAACTATCTGAAATTATTAGTAAAATTAAATTAAAAAATAATTCGAAATTCAAGATGGTTTCGGATTTTTTTCACTGGTGTCATGGTGGTGACACTCGATTTATTTCTCAACTGAAAATGAAACAATATCGGTTCTGGATTTTAAGAAATCATTGTGTAAGTGAGTGTACTTCATCAGTAACGGGTTGATACCTAGGCCTCCTCGTTTTTGGTTAAAGATATTGTGTAGTTAATTTTTCACTCCGACCTGCCTTCGGCACTGTCCGTCACATCACGAAGAGGTTGGCTTTCAAAATAATTTCCTATTTGTTTTGCAACCGAAGCTCTCCTCATGATTCTCCAAATGACCCCACCTATTTTATGCTAACTGGATGACTGGATGGCGGGATGAAATTTATGTTTAGAAAATAGGTCATGCAAATTCAAAAAAATGCTCCTTGTGAAAAGCTCCAAGAATTTTGCCCGGAAGGCTTTGGCCTATAAAACAGCTGTTTTTTGAAAGACTAGAAATATCGTCAGCAGAAAACACATTACTTCCTGCGTTCACATCGACCAATGCAGCATGAAAAGGGGCTCCCAATTTTAATTCCCCAAAGCCTTTGTCTAAATTCAAAAACTTTGCTGGATTTTTTGCAAATACCTGTACCAATCTTTGTGGCGTGATTTTTCTATCCATCCAGGCGGCAATCAATACTTTTAAAGTCGTCTCTAAGCCCAATGTTCCAAAGGCAGCGGTTTCCACAGCGCCGATCTTTTTATTCTCCTCGTGCGGAGCATGGTCGGTAGAAACAAAGTCGATAGTTCCATCAATGAGGGCCTCCCACAGAGCTTTCTGGTCTTCTTTGGATCGTATGGGTGGATTCATTTTAAAGGAGAGGTTATCAGAAGTAATAGTTTCGTTATTGAAGTACAAATGATGTGGGCTGACTTCAGCAGTTACATTGAGTCCATCATATTTTGCGGCACGAATGCAATCTAAGGTTCTAGCGCTAGAAATATGGAGTACATGATACCGGGCCTTTGGATATTTTCGTAGTTCACGAAGATCTCTCTCCACCATTTTCCATTCAGGTTCTTCAGGATATGGTTTTGCCTGGACACTTCGCTGAATTGGCCCAGGAGCAAGACTCCCACCATGGCCTAAAAACTCTGCGTGCTGAAGTAGTGGGACACCCAACAGTTCGAGCTTAGAAAATGCCTGGGCCATGACATGATCATCATTTACTCCTAGTCCATCGTTTGTAAAGGCTATCGCTCCGGCTTTTACAAGATCTTCAAGATCTGTGAGATCAGATGAATCAAGATTTTTTGTAATTGCCGCCGACCAAAAAACTGAAATTCCGTATTTCTCTTCAAATGGCCGAACCTCATCTTGGCCTTGCTTTAATATTTTTGGGGAATCAATGGTAGGCCTTGTGTTCGGCATGGTTAGAATCGCCGAATAACCGCCGCGCAAAGCCGCCAATAATCCCGTTTCTGGGGTTTCTTTTAGTGACTGCCCAGGAACACGCAAATGAGTTTGCGCATCAACTCCGCAAGGGAGCAAAACACATCCTTTTGCATCGATCCTTGTTCCGTCAAAGTCAATTCTCGACTTCATTTGTAATAGTCGACCGTCCTTGATAAGAAGGTCCAATACTATCGGGTCTCGATGTTGCGACCAGACGCTGGCGTTCTCGATAACATAGAGACAACACGGCTTATTCTTAATTGTGTTCAAACTTTCACACCAACATCCTTCAGCTCTGTTTTAACTCCCCACATTTTTGTAAGCAATCGCGGAGCATGTGAGCCTACGTAAGCCATAATAAGAAATTTGATGAATCGACCAGTAAAAATAACAGCAGCTAATTCAAAATAAGGCGTATGCGCAAGGCTTGCTAAAATTATCGCCGGTTGCTGTATAAATGGTGTGACTGCCACTGCGAAAACCAAAAGCAGACCGTATTTTTCAAAAAATTCGAAGGTCAATGCCCAGGTTTTAGTTTCATTTATGTTGGGATAAATTTCTAAAATCCAAGGCAGCCCTTGAGTTTCTACAAGATAAGCCAGTGCAATCGCCCCAATCGTCGAACCTACAGCTATACTCAGTGCGAGAATAAACCATCGCTTTGGGGTCAGCATTGAACTTGAAATCAATATCCCATCGTTTGGGATGATAATAATGAAGTTGTCGAGAGCCGCCAGGAAACCAATGAGGGGCGGAAACCAAAAACGATCAGTGAAGCGTTGGAGTAACTTAACGTAGTCACTTGTCGTTTTATGTAGCTTTTGTGAAATCATCAAAACGGGTCTACTTTGTTTTTTTGTCTTGTCTCTATTTGGGCAACATACCAAGAACTTAACCCCGCTGTAGTCAGAACCGCAAAAATAACAAGTAATGATACCCAGCTTGGAATTTTAATAAAATCAACCAACAGCATCTTTACTCCAATAAACCCTAAGATTGCAGCAAGTCCTGGCTTTAAATAACGTAGCTTTGTAACCCAATCCGCAAGCACAAAGTAAAGCGCCCTTAGGCCTAGAATTGCCAAGATATTAGAAGCAAAAGCAACGAAGGCATCCTGCGTGACAGCAAATACCGCAGGAATCGAATCTACGGCGAATACAAGATCAGTTACTTCAATTACAACAAGTGCCAGAAAAAGTGGCGTAGCCTTTCGAATACCATTTTCTATAATAAAGAAATTACTTCCACTTATTTTGTTAGTTGTTGGAATAATTCGCTTCAATAGTTTAATCGACCAATTTTCTGTGGCATCGATTTTTTCATCGGATTCACGTAAAAACTTGATTGCCGTGATAACCAGAATAAACCCAAAAATATAAAGCACCCAATGGAAGGAATTCAGTAGATGTGCACCCAAAAGAATAAATATAGCACGCAGAATGATGGCACCCAACACTCCATAAAAAAGTACGCGGTGCTGATAAGCATCGGGTATTTTGAAGGAGCTAAAAATAAGTAAAATCACGAACAGATTATCAACGCTTAGACTTTTCTCGACCAAGTAGCCTGTCAAAAACTCAAGCCCAAGTTCTGTTCCAAAGGTCACAGTAAACCAAGCTGTAAAGCCAAGTGAGATGGCTACCCAGATACCACTTTCTATTAATGCTGACTTAGTTTGAACTTTTTGATTTCCTCTGCCAAACAGACTCAAATCAACTATCAGCAATACAAGAATGCCAAGAGTAAATGTAACCCAAAGCCAAGTCGGGGCGATAGAAATGTCTGTGACAAATGTATTCATTTTTATTTTACTCCTACGAGTGTTTCAGTTTTGCGGATTTACTTTCGGATTCATGAAGTATTTTTTCTGTGTAAGCTAGAGCTAGGGTTGATAATAAAAACACGACATGGATAATAATTTGCCACTTCACTTGTTCAAAATCTTTTTTACTTATATGGAGTACTGGATTGAACTGTCATTTTATTTTTCTTGGTGTCCAATTCACTGCGCTTTCGCTCAAGCAATTCCTTGTTGAGTTTATAGAAATAAGCCTCTTCTTGGTTGTACTGGTCGCGATCCTGATTCATATTATGCCTCTTGGTTTTTGGTTAAAAATATTGTGTAGCTGATTCTTCACTCCGACCTACCTTTGGCGCTGTCTGTCACATCACGAAGACGTTGGCTTTCAAACTTATTTCCAGATTTTTTTGCAGACCCTCGCCGCATCATTCTCCAAAAGGCCGCACTGATAACTAATGCGGGAATGATCGCCCACCAATATCCACGCGCTCCGATTGCAGTCGCCTGGATCATGCGCACGATAACCGGAGAAAATCGAACCAACGCAAGAACCAGGATAAGGATCAAAATATATCGGACAAGTCCGTTCCGTTGAGCTTTCACTGTGTCTTGAGATTTCCTATTGGAAGTAAGATATTAGCACCGCTACCGCCGCCGCCAATGACAAGCGGTGAGATGCCATTCCATTTCTCGACTATCTGCAATTGCACTAAACCCGGGTTGTCTTGTACTGCACGTCCGCGAACTCGAATGGCCTCGGCTTCACCTTTGGCACGAATGATCGCTGTCTGAGCTTCGATTTCAGCTTTGGCTTGGGTAAATTTTGCCTTCGCGGCTTCTTGCTCCTGAACCATTTTTGCTTCGATTGCGGTCTCAAGCTCCTTAGAAAGCGCCACATTCTGAATTACCACGTCCTCTATCACTAGCAGATCACCCACTTTTGCCCGCGCAGCCTCGAGCGTCTTAGCTTTTACCTCTTCACGCTTTTTTACGATCTGTTCAGCACTTTGCAGCGCGGTGACTTCCTTGAGTGCCTCACTCACTCGCGGCGCGATTAAGCTGTCGAATGGATCGCCGGAATAATCACGGAACATTTTCACGATCATGCTTTCGGGAATTCGGTAAAGCACCCTCAATTCAACATCGATCTGTTGAAGATCAGAAGAATAACACTCCGTCTTAGAGATGCTGGTCTGCTGGCGCACAGAAATTGGAACAACGGTCGTTAACAATGGAAGTTTGAAGCCTAACCCCTCCGGAGCAAAAACAGGAGAAACCTTACCCATTGTTACAAGCACACCTCGATGCCCAGGCGGGATGATAAACGTGCCACCCATTAGCACAACTGCCACAATAAGGACCACAACCCCTATCTTTATGAAATTCATGTTTTGCTTTAGATTTCTAATAAATTCTTCGGTTGGATCCATTCTATGCTCCTTGGTCTTTGGTGATCTTTGTTTGTGAACACGTGATCGTATCTTTTTTTATAACTTCATAAAATTAGATAATTAGGACGATATAGTTTGTTTTAATAAAACTTTAATAGAGCGTGAAGGTCTTAACTAATTTTGCCGCAATCAGATTTTCGAGCTTCCGCTGAGCAGAGACAAGCCAAATCTCCTCATATACGCCCTTTAATGTCCCAATTCGTTGAAGTGCCCCATCTTTAACTAAACTCTCAGCAGCCACCTCTGAAAGCGGAGCAAGTCCGATACCTTGCTTTGCAAGCAGTTTTTGCAGACTTGTATCTTGAGTTTCTGCTGTTGAAACAACACGGATACTTTGTAACTTAAAATAATGGTTAAGATCATGTCTTAATTTGCTATGAGCAGTGGGTAGTACGAAAGGTTGTCCATTAAGTGAACTTGGAAATGATTTTTTAAGTTTATGGAATGATGGGGCACCAAAAATAGCCACAGGCAATTTTGCCACTGATTTTGAATATACCTGTTTTTGTTCAAGCGCTGGTGGTGGATAGTTAGATAGAATTAAGTCAATTTTATGATTGTACAATTCACGAAATAGCTCATCGCCACTTCCTTCAAGGATGGACACTGTACACAATGGCGATATTTTATAGGCCTCCAACACTAAAGAAAGAATTACGCTTTTAGGAACACTATCGAGTGCTCCGATTTGCAAGTGCGTTTGATTGCCAACAGTTCGATCTTGTAGAACTTCAATCATCTCATCCCCAAGCCTGAAAATCTCATTAGCATAATCAAGGGCTGCTTTCCCGGCATCAGTAAGAATCATTTTTCGATTGCGACGCTCGAATAGAGATTTTCCAACCATTTCTTCAAGTTGTTTAAGTTGGGTGCTAAGTGTGGGCTGACCTAGTCGTAGCTTCTCAGCAGCTTTTGCAATTCCGCCCTCTATTGCAATCGTTCGGAAATAATAGAGATGATGATAGTTCAACCATTGCATAGTTTTTTTAACTCCATTTATAGTTTGTATTAAAGCAATTATTTGATCGTGTTTATCGTCTTTTACTAAGTGTTCGTCAAGGCTATACTGAGGTTAGCAACGGAGGATATTTATGCCTTGGTTTAAAAGAATTGGTTTATTTGTAGCGGTGAACGTCCTAGTGATGATTACTATTTCTCTTGTGCTGAACCTTTTGGGATTAAAGCCTTACTTAACCCAGTACGGCCTCGATTATCAATCACTTATGATCTTCTGCCTAGTATGGGGAATGGGTGGTGCTTTCATTTCACTGGCGTTGTCCCGAATAATGGCAAAATGGATGATGGGGGTTAAAGTTATTCCTCCTGATACAAATGAACCCGCACTTCGAGAGCTGATTCAGACGGTCTATGAACTGGCAAGATCGGCTCAATTACCAGTTATGCCTGAAGTTGGAATTTATGAATCACCGGAAGTAAATGCTTTTGCTACAGGCCCGACCAAGTCACGTTCGCTCGTTGCTGTATCTAGTGGGTTACTTCATCGCATGAAGCGCGAGGAGGTAAAAGGAATTTTAGGACATGAGGTCGCTCACATTTCTAATGGTGACATGGTAACAATGACTCTCGTTCAAGGTGTGGTGAATGCTTTTGTAATGTTCCTTGCTCGCGCCATAGCTTTTGCACTCACTATGACTGGTAACAAAGAAAGTGAACAAAAACAGAGCACACCTTTTTCCTACTATGCTGTACAGATAGTTCTTGAGATCGTTTTCATGATCCTTGGATCAATGGTTGTCGCGTGGTTTTCTAGATACCGGGAGTTTCGGGCAGACAAGGGTGGCGCGAACTTAGCTGGACGTGGAAATATGATTCAAGCCCTGGAAGCTTTAAAGCGAACAATTGAAGTTATTGATCCAACAGCCCAGCCCTCTATACAGGCTCTTAAAATATCAAGTCGTGTTGGAAGATTTACGCGATTCTTCTCAACTCACCCACCACTGGAAGAGCGAATTGAACGACTGAGAAGTGCTGTTTAAATTATTCTGAAATAAAAAGGAGGCTTCATGATTTCTTATTCGATCTACAAGATTATACATTTAACAGGTGTTCTCATGGTGTTTCTCTCGCTTGGCGGTGTGGCCATGCACGCAATCAATAAAGGCACCAAAGATCACTCGTGGAAAAAACCTGTGGCCATTACTCATGGACTTGGTCTATTGCTTTCTTTGGTTGGAGGCTTCGGGTTACTTGCACGCTTAGGTGTTATGCATGGAACCCTTCCTGGATGGGTATTGACCAAGCTCGGCATATGGTTCACCTTTGCTATTCTGATTGGTGTTCTTATCAGGAAACCTTCACTCGCCAAACCTATTTGGGTTTTAACAATTTTATTGGGCGGTGTTGCCGCGTACCTCGCAGGGAGTAAACCATTTTGAACCAGAGAATGGACAGTAAGGAGAAAATCATCGAAACGATAGAAGACCGGAACCGAGTCGTAATAGAGCTGAAAGAAGGAAATATTAGGTTCCTCAAAGGTAAATCTACCCAATCTTCAGATTCTTCTTTAAAAAAACTTAAAGAGTTTGCAAAAAAAGGTCAAACACCAAAAGCAATTATCTTGTGCTGTTCGGATTCTCGAGCCCCAGTAGAAATAATCTTTGATCAAGATATTGGGGATTTATTCGTAATTCGTGTAGCAGGTAATGTTGTAGCCCCGTCGCTGGTTGGAAGCGTGGAATTTGCGGCGAGTATGTTTGGAACAAATCTTGTGCTTGTAATGGGACATACGCAATGTGGGGCAATCACAGCCACCCTTGCTCACATCGAAAACGCGCAGGGTATTTCCTCAGAAAATATCCATGACACTGTCAGTCGTATTAAACCGCATATTTTTTCTATTGCACAAATGCAAGAGATTACCCACGAGGAAAAGCTAATTAGAGCAGTCGAAGCTAATGTGAGGGCCTCTGTCAGTCAATTATCGAATTCCAGCCGTCTGATCGAAGGGCTTGTCTATCAAGAAAAAATGAAGATTCTCGGAGCGGTGCTGGATTTATCTACGGGGCAGGTGAACTTTCTTGATGTATAGAGTTGAAGGTTTAAAAGTTGGAGAAAATAAATATAATGAATTATTCCGAGATATTGATAAAAAAAACTGCAATACAAATCTGGCAAAAGTGGTCGATCGCTTTCAGAGTAATGCCAATTGTTTTTGTGGTGACAGGACTTAAGTTTTTTTCTCATAAATTTGGGTTTGAATTTATGGAATTAAATGCTCTTTTTACAAGTTTAGTTGCCGGCACAATATTTTTGATAGGATTTCTTGTTTCCGGTGTGCTTTCCGATTACAAAGAAAGTGAAAAAATCCCAAGTGATCTTTACGCCACTATCAAATCACTATTTGATGACACTTGTACGATCTATGAAGGAAAAAACTCTGAAGCAGCCCGTCAGTTTATTGAGTATCAAAAAGTATTTTCCGGGAACCTGAAAGATTGGTTTTATAAAAAGTATAGAACTCAATCACTATTGAAAGAAATCAGCGCAATGAACTCCTTCTTTGTTCTGTTTGACAAAGAAGGAGTTCAGGCGAATTACATAATAAAAATGAAAAATGAACAAAACAGTATCAGAAAAGCGATATTAAGAATTGATACTATCAGAGACACCGGGTTCATTGGTTCAGCTTATGCAATTGTGGAAGCTATGGCTTTTGCAATTATTGTTGGATTGGTAATTATCGATATTGAGCCATTTTATGCATCACTTTTTATCACAACACTTGTTACTTTTCTGATTTCATACATGATTTTTTTGATCAAAGATCTTGATAACCCCTTTGATTACGCCATTAAAGAAAATCACGGAACTGAAGTATCTTTAAAGCCCATTTACGATGTTAACTCTGCATTGAACGAATATAAAATGTCAAATCAGCTACCCTGACAACATCAGTTTAAATGTCTCGACTATTTCAGTATTTTAGTAAATTTATTAAATGTTTTTTTATTTTCGAAATAAATGACAGAACCGTCATCCCGAGCTGCGATAATTGCTTTAGCTTTATCAATAGATTTACCAGAAACCGGGTCAATGGCGACTCGGGCTGCAGCATTCTCTGAAAGAGTCTTTTTACAATTTTCGCAGCATCCGTACAACGGTAAACTTCGGGAAGCAAGACCGAATCCCGTCTTGCAAAATTTAAATTTCTGTAAAGGGATTTAGGTACGGCGTACATTTTGGTGCCCTCTACATAGACGAATGCAGCTGTGGCACCCGTTGCGGCCAAAATATTGATTCCGGCCGGCTCGTCGAGCGGTAAGTTTTCCTTTATGTCCGGAACAGTCAATACTAAGACGGCTGTCACAATAACGGCTTCATGTGGTGGTCGAAAGAGTTCAAAAAAAGAGGGACCTGAAAATCAGGTCCCTCTTTTGGGCTTTGTTTTTAGTTTACGGACCGCTTAGCGGGGGTAGCAGTGATATGTTTGCTGCACGATCGCGTAAATAGCACCGCTACTATAAGTGACACGCGTATAAACTGGTGATCCCTGAGCCACCATTCGACCAGTTCCAGGATATGCAAGCTGACATTGGCCGACTAAGAGAGTGTCAACCTGAGTGAGCATGGCTTGATAAGCGAGAGAGTCAGCATAAGGATCTCTATAAGTATTGACCGTGCTTCCGACATAATCGTCGCCGTAAGCTTGCATCACAATAGTTCCATCAGCCAGTCTTGGCCATGAAGCTTTCACATTGTAAGTCATTCTTGCAATGGAACCTGCATACGCCGCTTGAAGAGTCACAGCCGTTGTCGCAGAAAGATTTCCAGTGGCAAAAGAGAATTGCGCCCAAGAGCCGCCGTTAGGAACTGTGACTGATGAAGGGACTGGCATAATTGCCATGTTAGAGCTCGCTAAAGCAATGTTGCAACCGCTGGTGTTCATGCAAAGACCAGTCATTGAAACAGTGTAGAGAACTTTTTGACCACCCATCGGAACTCCTGAATAGAAATCACCATGGGAGATGCTGCCAACCGCAAGTGGTGGACGAACGATCACTGGGATGCTTGCTGACTTCGTCACTCCGTTGTAGGTCGCTGTTACTGTTAACGTAAAGGTATCGGGCCATGTTGAAAGATCAGCACCTAAAGTGTTAAACGCAGCTGTCGTGCTAAAAGTGGTCATGCCCGGATACAGTTGCGACCAAGCTGAGACAGGGGCAAATTGTGGATGGCTGCTTGTATAATAAATCATGCAACCTGCCGTATTATCGCAAGGGGCTGAAAGGGAGCCATTGAATTTAGCATATTCATTCACATTGACGTATTCAGTTCTCACAAACGCGCCAGCAAGATCAACAGCAGACGATTGCCAACTTCCGAGGGATGCTGCGGCCGTTGAAGCTTGCGCGCTACAAGAAGCATACTGATAAGAGCCGCTCAAAACGCCGTTTGTGCAAGTCCTGGATTGAGACAGGCAAGACTGTCCCGCAGCAACTGAAGAAGATTGATAAGCAGTCACGCTAGACCCGCTCGCAATCGTTTGTCCGTTAAAGCTACAGCTGGCAGGGGCTGCCGATGTTCCAGATGGAGAAACTGAAAAACTAGTACCAGTCGAAACGCTCTTGCCATCAAAGGTTGCTGTGATCGTAACCGCAGTTTTTGCGCTCACGTTTCCAGCAATAAAACTGAAAGTTTTGCTATTGCCTCCGGCATTAATAATGACAGAAGTTGGAACTGTTGCTGCTGTTGTGTTGCTGCTTTTGAGCGAAACAACGCAGCCTGATGTGGTTTTGCAACCCTCAGTCAGTCTCACGCTTCCTGAGATGCTTTGACCAGAGACTGCAGCCAATGGGGTTACAGATATTGCCTGTAATTCCAAGCCGGCAAAACTTTTTAAGCTGAAAAATAAAATACCGGTTAGTACCGGTATTGATTTAAATCCTATGCTAACTATTGTTTTCATAATTCCCCCTGTGTATCTTTAATCTTAGCTTTTTAGGTTCGATTAGAAGGTCCATTCTTTTTGCCGCTTAATGCAAAATTGTTAAGTCTTTATCGATACTTCGGAAACATGATTCAATTTGATACCTATTGCGGTGAAAAAGCGAAGGATGTTTGGAGCAATCGGCGGTTTTTCTCTCTTCGTCCCGGAGTTTTACAAATCAAATCCAAAGGCAGAATCTCTATTTGTTGTTGTAAGTGTTATTGCACCATCAAAAAGCTTGGTTTTTGAATAATTTGACCCTAGAGTAATTCCAGGGTTTTTAATAGGGTATCGGAGTAAAGCAAAGATGAATAGAAGACAAACCCAACTTTTACAGTTAGCTTTTTTGATTTCATTGATTGCGACAGCAGGCAGTTTGTTTTTCAGCGAAGTAATGAAACTTCCGCCCTGTGTGCTTTGTTGGTATCAAAGAATTTGTATGTACCCGCTGGTGCTGATTTTTATCTTGCCGCTGCTGAAGAATACGAAAGACAGTGCCCTTTACGGATTGGCTTTGAGCATGGCAGGATTAGGGATTAGCGTCTATCACAATCTTCTTTATTATAAAATAATTTCTGACAGCATTACGCCATGTTCAGAGGGAGTGTCCTGTACCTCAAAGCAGATTGAGTGGTGGGGTTTTGTGACAATTCCTTTTTTGTCGTTCATAGCGTTTTTGTTAGTAAGTATTATTTGTATTTTAATTTTAAAATCTGAGAGGTCTCATGAAAAATAATAAAATTTATGTATTGGTCACATTTGTTTTTGTTGTCGCCGCATTTGTATTGTTTAAGCGTTACTACCAGACTTCGGAGGTGGTTAAGTTCTCTCCGCCGCAATCGTCTGAACTTATTAAAGAATACAACCCTCGACTGGGACCTGACGATGCCAAAGTAAAGATTGTAGAGTTTTTAGACCCAGAGTGTGAAGCCTGTAGCACGATGGCTCCGATAGTAAAACAACTCATGAGTGAGTATGAGGGTAAAGTTCAGCTTATTGTTCGATATATGCCCTTTCATGGTAATTCGCTGAAGGCCGCGACTTATCTTGAGGAAGCTGGTGAAAAAGGTAAGTATTGGGAGGCAATGGCAACTTTATTTGAAAATCAGCCGGCATGGGCGGACCATCGTGACCCTAAGCCTGAACTTATTCCTAAATTATTAGTTCACGCAGGAGTAAAAGAGGCGGAGTCTTTTAATGAGAATGTACTGCTGAGCAGACACCGTTGGAAGGTTGATCAGGATTTTGCTGATGGAAAAATATTGGGCGTAAAAAGAACGCCTACGTTTTTTGTTAACGGCAGAATGTTAGAGGAAATAGGCTATGCACCAATTAAACAAGCTATCGAATTAGCCTTGATGAACTAAGCTCGACGAGTGGAGAAATTGAATTCGAAATATTTTAAATTTTTAAATCTTTCCGATTCGCTTCTGCGGGTGCTTAAGAATTTAAACTTTTCAGAAATGACAGATATTCAGGCGGCGTGCATTCCTGCGATCCGAGCGGGCCGTGATTTAATTGCGCAATCAAAGACGGGCAGTGGAAAAACAGCTGCCTTTGTTATACCGGCTTTGGAAAAGATCAATCTGACTGAGGCTAGTCCTCAAATTTTAATTTTGTGTCCAACCCGAGAGCTTTGCGATCAAGTTTCGAAAGAGTGTCTGAAATTTTCGAAGTATTTTGTAAATCTAAGAACCGTGGCATTGGTTGGTGGGAAGCCCAATCCGCCACAGGTAGACGCTTTGCTGAGGGGCGTTCATTTGATTGTTGGAACTCCGGGTAGAACGCTGGAACACTTAAGTAGTGGTTATATTGATGTGACGGGGCTTAAAACTTTGATTTTAGATGAGGCCGACCGATTGCTTGAAGAGGGTTTTGCTGAAGAAATGAAAGCTATCATTGAGGCGTTACCGAAGGATCGACAAACATTGTTTTTCTCAGCGACTTTTCCGGCGGGGATGGCAGAATTAAGTCAGCGGTATCAGAAAAATGCGGAAAGAATTACGATTAAAGAGCCCGAAAATAGCAAATGGCAAATTATGCAGTTCGTTTATCTTGCTGAAAAACCCGAAAAATTAGCGACTCTAAATAAAATTTTAAAAAAGCACCCATCAAATTGCACCCTGATTTTTTGTCGAACCAAAATGGCCGTTAATGAAATCGGAAAAATGCTAGCAGACGCAAAAATAAGCAGTCGGATTTTGCATGCTGATTTACAACAAGCTGACCGCGACTTTGCGACCACGATGTTTCGAGACGGAAGATTGCAGGTTCTGGTTGCGACCGATGTTGCGGCGAGGGGCTTAGATATAGCGAGACTGCAGCTGGTCATCAACTTTGATTTGCCACCTAGTGCGGATACTTACATTCACCGAATTGGCCGCACAGGACGGGCCGGGCGAAATGGCGTAGCGGTGTCAATCGCGACTGATTATGAGATTCCATTGGTCGCTGAAATTGAAGCCGCCACTGGGTTCAAAATGATTCGCCAGCATTTATGATGAATGTAAGTGGATTGTCATCCTGCTTTCTTTTTTCAGTTCCTTACTGTTGAGCTGCGCTTCGAAACCGCACGCTGAATATAAACGAGAGGCGAGCTTCATCACTCCAATGATAAATGATTCCGGCAGTTACGCTTTGGCTAGCGAAAAAGTTGCGGATTTGAAACTGTTGCCAACCGGGTTTAAAAAAAATGCGAGACCTTTCGGTCCCGCATTCCATTCCTGAAAAGAATTTATTAAACCTTATTCGTAATAAACAGTCTTTACAGCAGAAAGCCAAAGACCATTTAATTTCGCGGTAATGATCGCGTCAACTCCGGCGTAACCGTCACTCAATGAATTCGTAGTCACGTTGATTGTTACACACTGCTGACCAGCTGGGATTGTGGCGCTTGATGGAACTCGAGCAGCCGAAGTGCTGCTGGTAAAGGCCACCACAACATTTCCTGGGGCTGCTTTATTAAGACAAGCCGTTACCGTAAACGCCTGCGGTACTGTCACTGCGCCCACGCTCGTAGTAACAGCTTGTAACCATCCAGTGTAACCAGCCTTACAAATATAATTCTGAGTATAGGAGTAGTATATATTGTACCCGTTGCTTGTCGTCGGAAGTTTTGTAGGCTCAGAGGTGCCAACCAGTTGTCCATTGCCCGCAAAAGCGGCCTGACATTGATTATAAAGATTAATTCTTACGTCTTCATACATCAATGAATTGAGGCCCGCTCTCCAAGCTCTTGCTTGTTGAATGTCGTTAGACACGACTTGCGTCGCTCCAGGGTTTTGAGTGATAGCAACCATGGATATCGATCCATCAGCATTTCTCGGCCATGGCGGACGAACAGTAAAGGTCGACGCAGAATCCCAACTCTGGCCGTAGAAACTGGCTGTGATTTTTACGACTGATTTTGTGGATACTAATCCCGCTTTAACAAAGAACGAAACAGAAGACTGACCTTCAGGAACAAGAACTTGTGCGGGTACGGGCGCGGCAGTTGTATTGCTGCTGCTCATATTGACTAAACAACCGCCCACTGGGCAAGGGCCTTGCATATTCAGCTGCATTGCAATTATTTGTCCTGTCACCGGAGAGTAGTAACCGTCACCCCGGAAGTACATATGCATAACTGCTGGTGGAACTGCACCGGGAAAGATTGTAGTACTTAGTGTTTTAGAAACGCCACCTGCAGACGCGGTGACAGATACCGTCGTCGGCTGAGAAACTATTCCTGCTGTTGCATAGATGGTATACCCTATATATTGGTAACCAATTGTTATTGACGCGGGCACAGGCAGAATCGCGGGATGGCTGCTTGTGAAATCAATTCTGCAACCGGCAGTGCTTGGGCACGGATTAAGAAGGTTAGCGAAAATCTGAATTTGGCCGCCGCTGCTAGCGCCTAAAGTACTGTCGATCCCAGAAAGCTGAAAGACATTAAGTTTTTCAGAACTTGTAGAAGTCTGTTGAGCCACGCAAGATCCGTTAGATAAACTGTATCCTGAGTTACAGGATACGGCTGAGCAAGAAACCCAGGCTGATCCACTCGAATTACAAGTTTGTGAACCCGTACCATTACTAATGGTGCAGGAGCGTGATGAGCTCGCAGTACAAAGTGGTGTAGGAGTCGCGGTTCCCCCGCTGACCGACATGGAAGTGCTGGCAGACTTCCCTTCAAAACTGGCCGTAATAGTTGCGGATCCGCTTGTGCTTCCGGCGATAAACGAAAAGGCTTTAGTCGTGCCTCCGAAACTGACGATCGCCGAAGCTGGTACACTGGCCACAGCTCCATTGCTGCTTTTGAGTGAAACAGTACAGCCTGCTGAGTATTTACAGCCTTCGCTCAAACTGACCAAGCCGGAAATCGATTGCCCCGCAGTCGCGGCAGCAGGAGTTACAGAAACAGATCTTATCTCGAGACCTGCATGAGCTGTCAGTACAGCCAGCAGCATACCCAAGAAGGTCAAAGTAGTTTTCATAAAAAGCCCCCTAAAAATTGTTTATGTTCTGAATTCAGTTTAACCGGTTGGGGAATGTAAGAACGTATATAGAATTTGCACTTAAAATCTAGAAAGCTGAAACGAATTAGGGGGTTAAGGAGGGTGTCCCAATTTGATCTGCCAATTATACCAGGTCGACGTCACAACGCCGCCCTGCGAATGACAGATAAGAGTAATTTTTCTTTTGGTGAAAGTGCGCCGACATTTTGCCTTAAAATTCACTTAAGTATTTGTAGGCGAAGTCAAAAGTATCAAATTGATTTTTGCCGGTTGGATATCTGAACTACAAATACTTAAAATCCGCGTAGGGCTTTGGCATTCGTAAAGGTGATACCCGAACTTTTCCAGCGCATCGAAAGTGGTTTCATTTCCACCGATGCCGTGTACGCTGATAATAAAATGCCTGTGATTTTGGAGGTCATGATTTAGCATGCGACGACAAAAAAATGTTTTATTAATTTTTCAGATAAACGTTAATGGCGTGGGCGATTGCATCGATATCATCGCGATGCTCGCTGATCGGTATCTGTAAGTGATATTCGCCGGCACTCATTTTCAGTAGCGATTCAAAGAGGTCTTTCGAAAAGCCGCTTTGGAATTTCGGACTGTTGCATTGATATAAAAATTTCCTAAGGTGCGGACGAAGGGTGAAATATCAATTAACATCGCGACAGCTCTAAAATTGGAATCCACATTCGGACCATTGTACACCTGCCGAACTTTCGCGGTGTGTGCTTTGTGCATCTTCAATGGTTTGGGTAATTTTGGCAAAAAATTCGACGACGACAAATCCACTGGTTGAAAGAGATGGGTTTGTATTCCCAGAGAATCGGCGGCAAATGTATTTTCAATGCGATCATCTATGAAAAAAACGTCTTCAGGCCGGCAATTCAATTTCTGCAAAACGAACTCAAAAGATTTTTTGTCTGGTTTGGCATAACCGATTTCGCAGGTGTTGAAAATTCGGTCGAAGGAATCAGAAATGCCCAGTTTTTTGAGGTCACTGTTAAGTTTGGATGTTCCATTCGTGAGCATCATGATGGAATAATTTTTGCGTTTTAACTTTAGGTAATTTAGAACGTCAACGTCAAGCTGGCCGAGGAAATCACTCCATTTTATAATCGCTTTTTTGGCAATTTCCGGAGCGATCAAATTTAAAAGTTCATTGATGATGAGCTCGCGCCAGGTTTCGTCGCTGATCGAGCCTGTGATTGCAGGCTGAAGCAGTTTTTTTTGAAATGCGAGCGGAAGCAATTGGCCTTTTGGAATTCCGAACTCTGTTTCGATTGCTTCGGAACGTATCATCGCATAATTTCGAATCACTCCGTCCAGGTCACTTAAGATCATTTAAAAAGGTTTCATGTTTTTCATAACTGTCAGTCACATTTACAATTTTTACTGGGTTTTCAAGCTGCTAAAAAAAGAAATGGCGACCTAGTGTAGGGGACACCGGATCGCCAAGGGGGGGTACTTTATGTAATTGCAATGCAAAGGCCAGAGGGAAACTGGCCAGATTGAAGGTATTGAATTAGGGCCGTTTCAAAGTGAAACACTGACAGTTCTGGCCGACATTCAAAGCTAGAATTTTACAATATCTAGAATTCTACAATGACGGAAATCCTATCGATGCTAACCGGGGGGATTAGGTACGGCGTACATTTTTTGATAAAGTTGCAGGCCGATCCAGGCGTCGGTTGCTGCATACAGGATTTGTTGGTCGGTTAGTTCGAACGCATCCCAGTTTGTGATTTTTGCTTTTTTTGAAAGCCTTGCCTGCAGCACTTCTTCGGTCATGCCTTTGAGCCCGAAATTTTTCAGGCCCTTAAGTTTGGCGATGTCCTGAAGTTCGATAAAGTTAAGCGGCGAAAAAGAAAAGATTTTCTGCAGTTGTTTGATGTCGTCGCGGATGGCCACCCCGACTTTAACAATTTCTTTGTTTTCAAATACAGTCTTCAGTACCTGAAATTGCGTCACCTTCGCAAGTCTGATAAGATAAGCACTGTGTTCGGTTGAGAGCTGCAGCAGAGAGACTTTGAAAACATCGCCTTTTTTAAAACTGGGGCGGGTTTCGGTGTCGAACCCAAGGTGTTTTGCCGTACTCAGTTCACCGGCAATGGCGGCTAGTTCGGTATCCGTCGTGATGAGATGAATTTTACCGGTGAAGTTGATGAGATCATATTCGGTTTTTTTAACAATTTCATTCATAGAAAACTACTCCCGTAACGAATTTAAAAATTCTGCCTTGGGTACCAGATAAAAGAGTTTTGCCGGATTCTTCATGACCCCCGCAAATTGTTCGGCATCGCTGCCGTTGCCGGCGTAAAGATCAAGCCTGCCGGGCCCGCGGATGGCACCGCCGGTATCCTGATCAAGCACGAAGCGAGCGGATTTGACCCATTCTTTTGGTTCATCCGAATTTGAATTTTCGAAAACAGGCTTTTCAAATTCAAGGAAAGCGAGTGTGCCCTTCGGAAAAAGGCCGGCGTCTGTTGCCACTGTACGGCCATCAACAACTCCGGTGCCGAGATAGCTCAGGGGACGACTTTCGGTTTTTTGAAAAAATACGTAGCTGGGATTCTGGTTCATTATTTTTTGCGCTTCTCTTTTAGGGAGCGAACGCAAGTAGCTGACGATCGATTGCATGCTCATTTTTTCTTTTGGAATTTTATCGAGCAGCAGACTGCCGATTGCAACATAGGGGTGCCCGTTTTGATTGGCATAGCCTACGGTAAACTGGGAGCCGTCGCTGAGTTCAATCAGGCCCGAACCCTGGATCTGCAGAAAGAAACTCTCGATAGGATCTACATAGGCGATAACGAGGTCTTGCTCAAAAACTGACTTGTCAGTATCGATTTCATCGCGTTTATAATAGGGAATAATCCGCGCTTTGTTATTTTTGTCAGTTAGCAGCCGGCCGCGTACTAGGGCGCTGCTGCTCTTTTGTTCTAAGACCTGTTCTTTAATGATTTTCCAGCGGGGAAAGGCTTCTACAAAAGAGTCAACGTCGATAAAAACCATGTCGTTCGGTGTGAGATAAAGCGGCTGCGAAAACGTCTTCGTTTTTTTTATCGAGCCTTTTAGCAGCGGAGTGTAATAAGAAGTTACTTTGATTTTGGCCCAATCATCAGACCCATAGACTTCGTAAAAATCAAATTTTTGGCTGACGATATTCTGAAAAGACGCGATGTTAGATGAATTTTCGAGTAGGTGCTTTAATGCGGCCACATAATTTTTTTTCGGAATTTTTACTTTTCCGAAAACGAATTCATTTCCGGCGCGGGCGGAACTCTGAATAAAGTCAATATTGGCTGCGATTCCCTGTTTGAGGCTTTCAAAATCAAGATCGTCAGAAAGTTGCGGGCCTTTTGAGGTTTTCCGCATGGCGTCCGAACGATCCTTTAAAGGCGCACGTGCACAACTGAAAACAAACAAAAGCAGAGCCAGAACCAGAATATGTGAAAGTTGAAATTGTCTTATTTTCATGAGATATTTAATTTAGCCTGAAGCCCAAAAACATGCAAATAATTCTCTGCTAAACTTTGCAGAGTTTTACCTGTTGCTTTGGACTTGCCGGCTGCAAAGGCTGGTGAAGTGAATAGCCCTGCGGCACTTGTTACCAATTCGGTTTTGATGAAATTTCGTCGTTCCATTGGGGCTCCAGTTTGTTGGTGGGCCCATTTTAGCAATAAGTTGGCAGACTTGGTCAATGAGCAAGCCGGGGGTTTAGGTACGGCGTACCTTTTCAGGGGGGATTAGGTACGGCGTACCTTTTTAGTTTCTGCACGTCTTCATTTGAAATCATGTAAATATCTTTTACGTCTTCAACCGTGACCGTAGTTGGGCTATTGGCATAGGGGTTAACAACGCGGTTTTCGATTTGCGGTGCATCTTTCGGGCTTCCGACGAAGTAAAGACCGGTGGGGTTCGAAGAGCTGTTTCCGTGTTTCAGTCCTTTTAATTCAACTTCGCCGAACATCATATCGCTGATTTTGTAAATCGTTGAATCAACTTGCAGTCTGCGTACGAAAAGTTTTTTTGAGCTTTCAGCGTCGACCGAACCGTGAAAAAATATCAGATCCGTTCCTGGATAGTGGCTCGGATGTTTGTGATAAACATAGCCTTCAGGTTTTGAATCGAGCATTGTGCGGCTCCCGGTTTCAACGTCGTAATAGCCGATCATGCTTTGTTCCGGACCGCCGTAATTTGTAGAGGAATTTCCGCCCGATTGCATATGAAAAAGCAGTTTGCTGCCGTCTTGCGTGAAGGTCGGATGCTTATCGTCAGACCTTCCGAGAAAGCGGGTTTGTTTGCTTTCGAAATTGTATATATAGATACCGTTCTGTTCGGCAACACCGTGCGTGTAAAATGCTAGGTTTTTGCCGTCAGCGGAAATCCTGGCGTGCTTGAGCATTTCAGGTTTGGCTAAACCGAACGTCGCAGAATCCATCGAGAACAATAAATTTTTCGGGCGGGTGGCATCATAGATTTCAATCCGATGTTTGAAGTTTTCGAGGTTTCCGATGAGTTCGCGGTCGCCGAACAGGTTTTTAAGGATAGTTAAATAGCCGCTAACCGACCCGTGGCTGTTCGAAACGACCAACCACTTGTCGTTATTCGCAAAAGAAATACTGGTGACCATGCCATGCCATTGCAGCTCTTGCGGCTCGGTCCACTTGCCGTTTACTTTTTTGGTGATATAGGCGGTTGTCGGTGGTGCGTTCGAAAAGTCGCGCAATGTTTTTGCGATGAATGTCATTTGATTGCCATCATCAGAAAGCGTGATGGCTTCGGGAGCAATTGCACGGCTCACAACGATTTCGGCTGAGAGGTCTTTTTTGAAACTGGTAACCGCCTGACTGGCCTGACCGAATACTGTCAGGGACAGGGATAAAGCTGCCGCAATAGATACGGCACCGGATACTGGCCAAACTCGCGAACTTTTCATAAAGCCTCCGAAATATTTTTATAAGCAAACATCTGACCACTTTAATGTCGTTTTTATTGGGGCCGGCAAGTTTCTGCGACCAGAGTTTGGTCAGTTTGCATATTTTCGGCACAAAGGCCCGCCTCAAATCAGGACGTCAAATACTGTTCGAAAGTACGAGCAGGAGATCGCGCCCGAACTTTTCGATTTTGGCTTCGCCAATGCCGTAAATCCCCGAAAGTTGTTCGAGGCTTTGCGGATTTTTCTGCGCCAGTTCCTTGAGTGTCTGATCGCCGAATATAACAAAGGCCGGAACATCAAGCTCGGTGGCTTTCGCTTTTCGCCACTTGCGCAGATCCTGAAAGCGGAATTCTTCGTTTCCATCGAGAATCTGAGGTTCATTCGTTTTTCTTTTTTTAACCGGTTTTGCCAAATTTAGTTTTTTTACCGGAGTCGGGATTTTTCGAATTGATTTGGGATCACAAACATCGCAATGCCCGCATCTGCGGATGCGCTGAGAATCTTTGTAGTAGGTTAGAATTTCTGAATGGCGGCATTCACCGGCCTCGCAATACGCAATCAGCGAATCGAGATTACGCCACTTGGAATCTTTAATAACTTTGGGTGCTGTTGACGTCTGGATAAAATAAGACTGCAGGCCTTTGTCTTTTTTTGAATAAAGCAAAAGACAAGTGGAGTTTTCACCGTCGCGGCCGGCACGGCCCATTTCCTGATAAAGCGAATCGATGTTGCCGGGCATCTGAAAATGCACCACAAGCCTCACATCGGGTTGATCGATTCCCATGCCGAAAGCATTGGTGGCAACTAAAATCCGCAGTTCGCTCTTGGTGTACGCCACCTGCGTTTTGGTTCGCTCGGCAGTTGAAAGCCCGGCATGATAAAATCCCACTTGCGCAAAGCGGGTTTCAAGAAAGGCCGCGACGATTTGCGTGATTTTGCGGGTGCCGCAATAAATCAGCACGCGCCCGGTTGGATTTTGCTGTAAACTCTGCAACAGCCATTCGGTTTTATTTTCTTCGTCGGTACAGGCTTCCACCTGATAATAAAGATTCGGACGGTAAAAGCCGTGCACCAGTCTTTCGGGTTTGACGAGTCCCAGATTTTTTGAAATATCATTCAGCACCGTGGGTGTTGCCGAAGCCGTCAGCGCCAGCACCGGAATATCGGGCCGCAACTGTTTTAAAATTTTCAGTTCGGAGTATTCGGCACGGAAATCGTGGCCCCATTGCGATACACAATGCGCTTCATCCACCGCAAAGAGCGCGATTTCGCGGTTCATAATCCATTTTTGAAAATTTTCTTTCTGCACACGTTCCGGTGAAAGATACAGAATAAAAGCTCCGCCTTTGTTCAGCGTCGAAAAAACCACCCGCTTTTCATCTTCGCTTTGCCCGGAATAAAGACAGCCGGCCGGAATGCCCTGACGAAGCAGCGCCTGCACCTGATCTTTCATCAGTGCGATAAGCGGAGAAATAACAATAACAAGTTGATTGAATTTGATAGCCGGATACTGATAACACAGGGATTTTCCGCCGCCGGTCGGTAATACCGCCAACGCATCTTTTTTGGCCAGCACAGCCGTAATGATTTCCTTCTGACCGATCCGGAATTCAGACAGATTAAACGAAGATTTAAGGAGATTCTCGAGCATAAACGCTACTTTCTCAGAGAATCTCCTCAAAATGCAATACTCATTCCAACTATTTACTTCTTCGCAACCCAAAGGCCGGTCTTTTTAGTGCATTCCGCTTTATTTTTAGCTTCTAAGATGCCTTTGCCTTTACATTCGTTGGCACCTTTGCAAGATGCGCTGCCGAAGCCCATGCAATCCGCTTTACCTTTGCATGAATTGTTCTGGCAGACCATTTCAGCGCTTTTGGCCTCGGCTTTTTTTGCTGCAGGCGCATCCGCGGACATTGCGGCAGTAGCTGCAAGTGAAACCAAGAGGGCTCCGATTAATTTTGTGTTCATTTTGTTCTCCTTGTTTGGGTTTAATTATTTGGCTTTTTTTGCTTCAACGACGTTGGCTTGGCCTTCGACCAAAATCTTAACTTCTTCTGAAACGGCTTCAATTGCCCGGTAACTTTTATACATTGACCGTCGGCTGCGAATTCAGCCTTTTCACTAAAGTATATTCGTTTGAAAACCGGAATAAGTAACACTTTTTTAAAACAGTTTTATTTTCTGGACCGACGCCGACGCGTAGCTTTAAACTTATTGATATGAAATCTTATTATCATGCACACGAATCGGCGTACCGTGAAATCAAAGCAAAGGGCGGCATTGGCTGGGGCGGAGCCAAAACTCTTAAAGAGCTGGGCGATGAAACCACAATGAGCTTTCTTCGGGGTGCGATTGCTGAATTATTGCCCAACCCTGTTGGTATGCCTGCCTTAGACCTGGGATGCGGAAGCGGAACTACGGCATTTATTTTGGCTAAGTTAGGATTTGATGTCACTGGCATAGATGTTTCCGAAACCGCTATCGAACTGGCAAATGAGCTGGCGCTTCAGCAAAAGCTGGCAATTCAATTTGTGGTCGGTGATATCCTGCAACTTGAAAAAATGCAAAAAAATTTCGGTCTGATCTACGACAGTCATTGTCTTCACTGCATTGTATTTGATGAAGACCGGGCGCAAGTATGGAACGGAATAAAGAATTCGCTTTCACACGATGGCGTGTTTGTGCTCGACACCATGATTACGTCGGAAAACTTTAACCCGGTAAAAGGCTTTCCAACCTTGAGATTAGATGAAAATTATATTCTCTGGCATAAAGCCGCAAAGTCTGAAGTTCGTGGCACTGAAATGATTGACGGCCAGATCTGGTGTGCACAGCGCCGTATCTATCCGAAGCAAAAATTGCTCGAAGAACTTTTAGCTGCGGGATTTAAAATTCTCAGTGAAAGAACCGATCCGGGCAGCGAAGGCAATGCAGCGATGTTACGTGTGGTTGCGACCCACAGATAACTTTTGAACTTCGGTTGTAAAACTTAGTTTACCGGTATCGAGATCAAGCTGGCCTTGCTGCACAAGCAGTGTCCACCGATTGTTTTTTGAAAGTTGTTTTTCAAGTTCGCTTAAAAATTTGGGATCAATCGCAAAAATTTCGATTTCATCGGCGCGATGCACCTGATTATTTTTTATATCATCAATCAGCACTTGCGCACTTTTGTAAGTGAAAACTTTTACTTCGCGCGAAGTCTTGCAGGCTTTGTGCAGCTTTTTTGCTGAAGGGTTCCCTATTTCGATCCAAAGCTCGGTGGTGCCGTGAACCCCGAGCGCGCGCAAAGCGGGCGCTTCAGGATCGCTGAGGCCGCCGGCGGCGAATTCGAGGCCGTCCTGATAACTTAAAGCGTAAGCCAGTACCCGCGTCAGCAGGTAAGCCGGAATTTCAGACGGGTGCTGGGCTGCGCGAAAATCAAGAGAGGTATAAAGCCCGCGATCAACATCGGAAAGCTCAACTGCAAATCGATATAACATGGGGTTAAGATAGTATTTTCCCCGTTTGAAAACAAGCGCAACATTTGCACTCACTTTGAGAATCACAAGGGGGCGTTATGAATTTAGTAAGAGTCAGTGAAAGTAAGTCGGTCTGGACGGCTACAGAGTTTATGCCGAAATTTTCTGAGCTCACCGGGAAAATCGACGTTGATGTTTGCATCGTGGGCGGCGGAATTGCGGGTCTGACTTCGGCCTATCTGCTGCAGAAAGCCGGACTGCAGGTCTGCGTGCTTGAAGCCTTTGAACTCTCGAGCGGTCAAACCGCACGCACTACCGCCCATTTTACCACCGCGCTGGATGATCGCTATTTTGCAATTGCAAAGCTTCACGGCCATGAGGCGGCAAAATTAGCCGCCGAAAGCCATCGCGCAGCAATTGAAAAAGTTATCGAAATTGTGAACAATGAAAAAATTGAATGCGATCTTGAAGTTCTTGACGGCTATCTTTTTGCCGATAGCGATTCACGCGAGGGAATTTTAGATAAAGAACTCAGAGCGATACATAAGGCCGGCCTGACCGACGTTGAAATAACGCCGTCGCCGCTGGAATTTTTTAATACGGGGCCTTGCCTTAAATTTACGGGGCAGATGCAGTTGCATCCGCTGAAATATCTGAAAGCGCTTGCTAAAGTAATTGTGGCGCGCGGTGGCCATATATTTACCGGCACTCACGTTAGCCAGGTTGAGGGCGGAAAGTCGGCGTTTGTTAAGGCCGACAATGGCGCGCAGGTGAACTGTGCTTCAATCGTGGTTGCAACGAATACTCCGGTTAACGACTTGTTTACAATTCACACGAAACAGGCGCCCTACCGAACTTATGTGCTGGGATTTCAAGTTCCGAAAGACAGCATTCCCAAAGCCCTCTACTGGGACACACTTGACCCGTATCATTACATCCGGCTGAGTCAGACTATCGGCGAAAGTTTTGATGTATTGCTTGTTGGCGGCGAGGACCACAAAACCGGGCAGGAGGATGTGCCTTCGCACCGGTTTTCAAAACTTGAATCCTGGACACGTGAGCGTTTTCCGATGACGACTGAAATACTTTATAAATGGTCGGGCCAAGTGATGGAGCCGGTTGACGGGATGGCTTTTCTCGGACGAAATCCGCTGGATGCCAAAAATGTTTATGTGATAACCGGCGATTCAGGCAACGGGATGACCCATTGTACGATCGGCGCGATGTTGATTACGGATCAGATCATGGGACGTACGAATCCGTGGGAAAAACTGTATGATCCGTCGCGGATTTCAATTAAAGCCGCGCGCGAATTCATCCGCGAAAATGCCAACGTGGCAACGCAATATGCGGATTGGTTCTCCGCGAAGAAAAAGCCGGGTTTCCCTGATTTGGCGCCGAATTCAGGCAGCGTTTATCGTGAAGGGGTCAAAATGATTGCGGCCTATAAAGACGAGGTCGGGAATGTTGAGTTTTTATCGGCGGCCTGTCCTCATCTGGCCGGCGTTGTAACCTGGAATGACGTTGAAAAATCGTGGGATTGCCCGTGTCATGGATCGCGTTTTGACAAGCACGGAAAGGTGATTGAGGGCCCGGCAATCAAAGATTTAAAACCTCTGACGATACTTAACCGCGAGCTGTCAGCGCAGAAAACCCGGCTGTTGCCGGACTCTCCGCTTACGGAGCGTCCGATGTGAAAAAGTTTTCATTTGCGAAGAGCAATTGCGAATAAGGCTGCAGATTAGACTCGTCGGCATTAAGCGCATCAATAAAACTCGTAGCATTTGCAAACCGGCTAAAAAAATAAAATTCCGCCTCATTAAGCTGGCGCCATCTGGTTTGTGTTTGTTCGCGGTAAAAAAGATAAAAATGCGGTTGGAGTTCAGGAATTTCCGGAATTGCGCCGGCCTTAACCGCAGCAATAACCGGATGAACCTCGCAACCGGCCTTTAATAGCAAAACGGTAGATCTTAAGCCGATTTTACGACTATGCCAGTCGGCTTCGGTAAATTCTTTTACCTTTAGCAACGGGCGCGAATCCGCAAAAACAACCGAGCAGACTCCGCTGAGGTTTTCAAAAGCCGCAACATCTGAAATAATTTGCTTATCAACGCCGAGGTCAAAACTGAAATCAAATTCCGCAATAAACCGTGCAAGATTTTTACCGACAAAATCAATCGAATCATAAGTTGAGGGATACTTCATTAGATAGAGCATAATCACGTCGGGAAAAAGTTCATCCAGCAGAACTTTCAGCACCGGAAAGTCTTTATCCAGTACTTCGACAAGGCGGGAATAATAAGCGGAACTGTAAACATTCATTCCGACCACGGCCGGGGTGGGGCAATCCAACTTTAAAATTTCAGTAGTCTGGACGTCGGCTTCAGAAATGAAGTCGTTCTTTTTCAACAAACCCCAGAACTTCTGATGAATGTCTGAATCCTGCCGTGAAAAGGCCAGCGGCACCGCGGTTTCTGAATCCGGCAGATTGAGAAAACCCGAAGAATTCCAGAGCGAATCGATTTTGACTCTTTGCTCGAGCAGGTAACTTAGAGGCGGAATTTTATCATCCCATTCGATCATGGGGTTTGCGTGCGGCCAGAGTTTTTTTGCATAGGGCAGGAGGTCGAGGACCTCTTGGCTGATGTCGGCATCGTGGGTGTCGATGCGCACCTGTTCATTGACCGTGTGGCCGGCCAGATGAATTTGTCTGACGTCGCAGGTTTTTAGTTGTTCAAGATAAGCCAGTGGACTGTAACCGAGGTTATGATGATTCACGACCAGATTATTGAGATCGAGCAGCAGCCCGCAGCCGGATTTTTTGCAGAGCTCGCTGATAAATTGCTGTTCAGAGTATTGGTTGGCGGCAAAATCAACGTAGGCTGAAGGATTTTCCAGATAAATTTTACGTCCGAGAATTTCCTGCACCTGTTGCACTTTGGCGGTGATTCGCTTAAGAGATTCTTCGGTAAAAGCCACCGGCAAAAGATCGTGCGAGTTTTCTGCGCCCAAATAAGTCCAGCACAAGTGGTCAGAAATCCACAGCGGTTCAAATTCACTGATTAGTTTTTTTAGTTGCAGCAGGTAGTCTTTCCGGACAGGTTCAAGTGAGCCGATCGAAAGACTGACTCCGTGAAACACGAGCGGATAATTTTCGCGGATTTTGCACAAAAACTGCCGAGGGCGACCATCGAAAAAAAGATAATTTTCAGTTATGACTTCAAACCACGGAACCTGAAGTTCATGGGGTTTGTTTGAAAGGACTTCCTCGTGGAAAGAGTGTCGTAAGCCGAGGCCGACTTGAGTGTTCATGAATCGATTTCCTTTTAACGGAGAAGCTGTTAACTGCCCTATTCAACACCGGGAATGAATAAGAAGCTACTATTTTTGGTTCGTTTGAATAATGAAAAAGAAGCCTTTGGTCAAATTTCGCACTTATTCGGCAAAAAACAAGCGGATAAATTCTGAGAAGTTTCGAACCCAGTGGCTTTCTGAATTAAGACCGGGTACTAAAACAAGTTTAACCGCAAAACGCGCCTGCAGGGATTTCTCCAGATCGCCGATTTCCTGCAGTGTTTCAAGACCATCCACCACGAAACTCGGCGAAATCAAAAGCAGATTTTTTTTCCCGTTCTGAGCCAATGCTTCGCAGGTCTGGTCGAGATAAGGCCCGATCCATTTCGTCAGGCCAACGCGCGACTGAAAGCATGTAACATAATTCTTGGGATCCAGTTGTAGTTTGGCTGCCAGCTTTTCTGTGGTGTTCAGGCATTGCTGCTGGTAATTGTCGGCAGCAGAGCTGCGCGCCACATGCGACTGCGGCAACCCATGATAGCTAAAGACAAAATGGTCAAAACTCTGATAGGCGGGCTGGGCTGTAATAATATTCTGATAGAAGCTTTCGATAAAAAATTCTTCGCTGTAGAACGGCCGCACGTATTCAACTTCGGCGGTGAGTTTTGCTGCTGCAAAAAACGACTTGAATTTTTCAATTGAGGCGAATGTGCTGCTTTCGGCATACTGGGGGTACATCGGGCACACGGTAATTTTTGAATAATTTCCGGCTTTGATTTCTGCAAAACCGCTTTCAAAACCCGGTTCGGAGTACATCATCAAATTCAAAACGCGCACCCCAAGTGAATTTTCTAGTGCACGTCTGAAATTCTCGGTAAAGACATGAAACGGCGAACCCTGCATTGTCCAGATACTTTGATATTTTTTAAATGTTTTCGGCGCCCGAATGTTACAGATCACCAGATAAAAAAGTATAAAACGCAAAAAATAGGGAATTTGAATCACGTGGGGGTCCATTAAAAAACTCTGCAGGTATCTGCGTACGGCCGGTACCGACAGTGTGGTGGGGCTGCCGATATTAATGAGCACCAGTAAGTTTTTATTTTTTTTCATGATTACAGATTCTTTCACAGAGTTGTTGGTTTTGCAGGAAAATCTGGGTTAAACCCAGTGCACCCCAGTAATTGCCAGTGGCAAAAATCCCGCATTGCAGGCGGGTGGCAGCAAGCCAATTTTGCAGATTTTTATCATAAAGGGGATACACATTCTTATTGAAACTCACTAATGTTGTTGCAGGCGAATCACTTACACCGAACAGACGTTGCCGGTCGGCTGTGATTTTTAAAATAACGCCATTCGGTTCGGTACATTTCATAATCCACGATTCATTGTAGGCGGGGCCGTAAGCCGCGAAGGCCTGGCTGTTGGCAATAACCCCAAGCGACTGAAAACCGGCATTAGGGTGAAATAACATTCCGAAACCGTCGATGGTGTGTGTTGCAGAAGGTAAAAGCAGGTGCGCCTTTGCAAGCGAGATCATTTTAACCTTGGCTGAAAGGTTGAGCCAAGCGGCACTAGATAGTTTTTCGAGTCTTAAAAACGTTTCGGGGCTTGCAGAAACCAACCCCACAAAATCAGAAAACCCGGTTGCAAAAACAATCAGGCTGTTTTTATGCAGCTCAGTCAGGTGTTCCGCGTCGGGATATTCATTGATAAAAATAACATTTTTTTGCAAAAGTTCAGCCTTTATTATTGCCAGAAAATTTGAAAGGCCACCTTCCGGCACCACCGAACCTTTGATTTTTGCCCGGTTTTTCTGACGGCCTTCGGTAAAAAAACGTTTTGCTACAAGCTCGGCACTCAGTTCGGAAATCGGGCCGGCATAAACTCCCTGCATGGCGGTCTTTAAAACTTTTTCGGTAAAATCATTTCCGAAATATCGGACCGACCATTCTTCAAGCGATAAGCCGCTCAGAGTATCGGATTTGCTTTTCAAAAACTTGAACCGTACGGCTTTAAATAAAAAATTAAGGCTGGCAAGCCAACCGAGCGGCCAGCGCTCGGGTTTATTAAGGAACAAATATCTTTTGCGGGCTTTGCGTAGCGCAGGGTGTAACTTCACACCAAGGCGGGTAGCAAAATTTTCAAATTCGTGATGATTCAGCAGCGAAGGCGCCGCATTTTCAAACAGTGTGCCACTGATAACGCTTGAACTGATTAAACCGCCTACGGGTTTTTTATCATAGATGCTGATTTTAAATTTTCCGGTTTCCGCCAGCAATGCAGCAAGAGTCAGTCCTGAAAACCCGGCACCGACAATAACAATACTCCTTCGCTGCGGGTTGGTTTCCATCAGATGGAGCTTGAAAAAACTTTTTGTTGCGGATTTTTTTCGCGCATCCGTTTATCGAAGAGCACGCAGATATTTCGGATAAAGGGTTTGCCAACTTCCGTGACAGTTAGCCGGTTTCCTTCGAGTGTTACAATTTCGTCATTCAGAAGTTCTTTCAGAAATTCCCGTGCCGCTGACACTTCAGCCGGCTGAAGTTCAATTTGATAGGTCGTAATTAACTGCAGGATGTTTTTACGGCTGTGGGAGTCGCTGGGGGTTAGGAAATGCCCGCGATGGGTAGGAATTATTTTTTTTACGAGATTTTCCTCATAAGCGGGAAGTAATTTTTCATTCTGATGAAAGTGATCATGGCTTTCCGAAATACTGCTGACCCCAAGGCCCAGAAGTAGATCGGTTTTATGGTCGGTGTAACCCATAAAATTGCGGTGCAGTTTCTTGTTTTTCAGTGCGCAGCTCAGGCCGTCTTCTTTCAAAGCAAAGTGATCCATGCCGATTTCAAGGTAGCCGAAATCGAGAAGTTTCGTGCGGGCCATTTCGTACAGCGCCCGCTTTTCAACACCGACCGGTAGATCCTCGTCTTTGAAAAGCCGGTGCTGCGGCTTGATCCAGGGCACAAGCGCAAAACTGTAAAGTGCAATCCGGTCGGGCGCAAGACTGATCGTTAAATCAATCGTCGATTCAAATGAGGCCAGCGTCTGCCCGGCAAGTCCGTAAATGAGATCAAAATTTACACTGGTGTAGCCGAGCGCACGGCTTGCTTCGACCAGATCTTTGGTGATTTCAAAAGGTTGAATACGGTTAATTAGCCGCTGCACCTCAGGATTAAAATCCTGAACGCCCATGCTGACACGCCTGAAACCCAATTCAAAAAGCGTCTGCAGTTGTTGCACATTGGTTCTGCGCGGATCCACTTCAATTGAAGCCTCAAACTCACCTTTGGTCATTTTAAAATCACTCAGCAATGGCGCTAGCATTAGTTTCAGATTCTCTGCCGCCAAAAAGGTTGGCGTGCCGCCACCCAGATGCAAATGTATGACCTGGCGTTGCAACAGAGCCGGCACCGCATTTTTATAAAGCGCCCACTCGCGGTGAATGGCATCGATGTAGGTGAGTTCTTTTTTATGATCTTTCGTTATGACCGTGTTGCAGCCGCAGAATGTACACAGTGTTTCACAATACGGAATGTGAATATACATGGCCCAGGCGGAATCCTCAGCGGCTAGCGTACTTGTGACTGAACCAAGCCACGAATTGGTACTTATATTGTTTTCCCAGTACGGAACGGTCGGATAGCTGGTGTAGCGGGGTACAGGTACGTCGTATTTGGCAAGCAGGGTATTGCGACTCATGCAAATTCTTTTCTGATCCACTCAACGAAAAGCCGAACATGGGCTTCGGGGGTTTTCGGCAGTACGCCGTGACCAAGGCCGCAGACCCAGCGGCTGCGCATTTCGGGTGGAAGATCCTTAAAAGTTCTGATGTAAATATCAAAATGTTTTTTCAACTCGGTGGTTTCGCCGAACAGCAGGGTTTGGTCGAAATTTCCCTGAATAATTCCCGGGAGCGTTTTATCGGTCAGCACTTCGGCCAGATTGTTACGCTGGTCAAAACCGAAACCGGCCCAAGGACAGCTTCTGAATTTGGCATCGAGGAAACCGGGGTGAGTGCCTTTAGAATAATAAACCAGTTTTCCCGGAAATCTCTTAGCCAGAGTCAGCAGTTTAGGCGCGATAAAATTCTGAAAATAAACGGGCGATACTTCGCCGGCCGCCGTATCGAAGATCATCACCACTTCGGCGCCGCCATCAAGTTGCAACTGAATATTATCGATCAGAACCGGCTCGAGAATCTGCCAGAACTTTTCGAACAAATTGAGATTATTTTTGGCTTTCAGAAAATGTCCGGCGTGCGAACCTTCCGTGGCGTACAGATATAACGTCCACATTCCGCCAACAAAACCGATCAGGCTTTTGTTTTTCGGCAGAATTTCACGGCACGCAAGTAAAGCCTGTTTCTGGAACATGAGTTTATCAAGATAGCCCTCGGTGCGCACAGTGTTTATATTTTCATCGGTTAAATGGATTTTTAGCTCGGGCCCGCCGTTTTCGTAAGACAGGCCCAGCCCCATGGCTTCCAGCGGAAAAAGCAGATCGCTGAAGATGATGGCCACGTCAAAATCAAAATCGAGAATGGGCCCGAGTGTTACTTCGGCGGCCAGTTCGGGCTGTTTACAAAGCTGCATGAATGTGTATTTTTCTTTGAGCTTCTGATAATGAGTGTGGTAGCGGCCGGCCTGCCGCATAAACCAGATGGGCGGTACACCGGTATTTTTATTTTTCAATGCATTCTGAAATGCCGTATTCATATTGAGTTTTTCTTTTGTAACCATTGATAGCCGACGCTGCGAACGCTGCGGATGAAAACTTCATTTTCTGTGCCGAGCAACTTTTTAAGACGGACGATGGTGTTGTCGATTGTGCGGTGATTGATCGATTTATCGGTGCCCCAGATAAAATTCAGTATTTCATCTCGACTGACAACATTGGGGCTTTGTTTAACCAGAAGCTGCAGAACTTTCAAATCGTTTGCCGCAGGATATTCGATAGAGCCATCTTTTCGTTTCAGGTAGAGCTCATTGAAAAAGATGCTGCAGTTTTCAAGCAGCAGTTCGTTTTTAAGCAGATGCAGCTCGAAGATGTGCTGGATTTTGATGAGTAGCTCTTTAAGATGGAATGGTTTCGGGATGTATTCATCGGCCCCGATTTCGTAGCCGCGCAGGCGCGAGTTGGCATCGGCCTGAGCTGTCAAAAATATAATAGGTAAAAGCGGCTTTGATTCCTTGATAAACTCGGCAATTTCAAATCCGTTCCCATCCGGCAGGCCAACATCAAGAATGACCAGATCGGGCAGGCATTCGTTTGCCAGCCGGGCCAGTGCGCCGGCCTTATCATTACTTAAGGCCACCTGATAATTTTCGCTCAGTTTTTCGGTGAGTACCTTTCCGAGCACGCGGTCATCTTCGACGATCATAATTTTTTTCATTGGGTCGCTCCGAGAATCGCTGCCCCAGGAATGCGGATCATTACACTGTACTGCGGAGAAGTTGAAGTAATCGTGAACTGGCCGTCCATTTTATGAAGCAACTGCCTGCAGATGATGTTTCCGATTCCGAAGCCCTTTGCACCGGTAGCAGTTGCGCCCATGCCGTTATCATTGATTCCCAATTCGATAAATTCAGGCAGCGTATTGACTGCAATCCTAATTTCGGAGGCGGCTCCGTGCACGACAGAATTGCTGATAATATTGCGCAGAACGCAAAGAAACAGCCTGCGATCGGCCAGAATTGTGACGTTCTTTTTAAGACTTATTTCGATTTCGGAAAAATCATTTTTGATATTCTGAATCAGTTCAGAAAGCAGCACTTTTTCAGGATAAACCTGATAGTTGTTTTCCTGCGAGATATAAAGCGAATTTTCAAGTTGCAGATCAAGCCTGGAAATATCGCGGATCAGTAGCATCAGTTTATCATTGCCGGCAAATTCCTGCTGGTCCAGCAGCACTTCAGACTGCAGCCGCAGCCGGGTGATTGAGGTTTTTATGTCGTGACTGAAGTTACTAAAAAACAATTTAAGCTGATTATGCCGGAGCACGTCGCGCTGAATAAAAATCCAGAGCGAGTAGGCCGCTACGAAAATCGCGAATAAAAAAGCGCTGCCTTCCCACATGATCATGCGCTCATGCTTTAAGGCCTCTTCTGCGCTTTCGGTTGCGGATTTAAAATCCGTTAGGGCATGCACCCACCACCAGATCACCATGCCAGAAGTAAACGTCAGCCAGAGCGTCAGGAAGAACAGTCTAAAATGCGGGTTGGCCCTGATTTTTACCATCATATATCGGCAAACACCGCTTGCAGGATGTGCACCGTTTCGTCGAGAATTTCTTGAGTGTGCGCGGCCGACATAAATCCGACTTCATAGGCATTCGGTGCCAGATAAAGGCCGCAGTCGAGTGCTTTAAGGAACATCGATTTAAAAAGTACGGCCTGATTTTCGGGAATTTCCGATATGGCCCGGATCGGGCTCAAAGTTTTCTCGTGAATCCAGAAAAGCGACTGAAATGAAGTGCAGTGCAATCCGGACCCAGCCTTTTTAAAGAGGGCATTCAGTTTTTCAGTAAGGTAGAGGGTTTTTTCATTAAGAAGAGCATAATGATTTTCGGCTTTAAGTTTTTTAAGTGTTGTGAGGCCTGCCACCATTCCCACGGGGTTGGCGCTAAGCGTGCCGGCCTGATATACCTGGCCGAGCGGGGCAACAAAATTCATGTATTCGGCTTTACCGCCGTAACACCCAACCGGAAAACCGCCCCCGATGATCTTGCCGTAGCAGACCAAATCCGGAACCAGGCCCGCAAGTTCGCTCATACCGCCGAGTGAAACTCTGAAACCTGAAATCACTTCGTCGAGAATTAAAAGAATATTATTTTTTCGGCAGAGTGTCTGCAGGCCATTTAAGAATTCGGCACTCTGAATCAGTAGGCCATTATTTGCAGGAAGCGGTTCGATAATCACAGCCGCCAGATTATTTTTTTCACGTGATATGACTTCTTCGAGTTGCGGCAGATCATTTAAAACACAAACCAGAGTTTCACTTGCAACCTGCGCGCTGATTCCGGCACTGCTGGTTGAGCTTTCGCCCGCAAGACCGCTGCCGGCTTTAACCAGTAGCGAATCCACATGGCCGTGATAGCAGCCGTCAAATTTGAGGATTTTATTTTTACCGGTTACGGCGCGCGCGATGCGCAGTGCACTCATAACTGCTTCGGTTCCCGAAGACACGAATCTGACTTTTTCGGCAAACGGAATATTTGCAACAATCCACTCGGCCAATTCAAGCGAGTATCTTTCGCAAGCGCCGAAGGTCCATCCTTTGTCGAGCATCTTAAGCACTTCGGCTTTAACGTCAGGGTTCTGATGGCCAAGAATCAGCGGACCGAAACTCAGGCAGTAATCGATATAACGTTCACCATCGGCACTGAACAGGTAAGCACCTTCGCCTTTTTCAAAAAAAATCGGTGCCCGGCCGAGATTTTTAAAAGAACGAACCGGTGAATGCACACCGCCCGGAATTACTTTTTTTGCCCTTTCAAAATAGAGGTCAGAAAGTTTGTAAGACAGAGTTTCTCCAATCTTTTTCGTTATAATAAAGTGTAACTTTATGAGGTTCGGCTTGTGAACCAATTGTTTTCGAAGTTTGACCCAGACCGCAAGCGTGACGAATGCCTTTAAGTTCGGGCCAGATTGCGATGGCGCGCAGATACTCAATGCCGCTTTTCCAGTAAATCATTTTTAGATTTTTCAGATTCAACCCCGCTTTGGGTTCGTAATGCAGCTGATAAGTTGCAACATTTAAAATCCGCTGCCGGGATTCAACCACTGGGCTATTTTGATGAGTCAGTTTGTACCAGGTAGAGTCTTTCAGGTTTAGTAAGTCGGCTATCCAGCTTTGGAGGTCGGGTAACTGAGATTCACCGAGAGAATCTGTTGTGCCGTGGACCCAGAGTTTCTGTTTTGCCAGCTGTTTCCAGGTTTCGACGCCCGCAGTGAAGACGGCACAGTTGTTCAACTGAAATGAATGCAGACTTTCGCGTTTTGAAATCAGCACGGCCTTGCTATCAAAAGCCGAAATTTCCGCGATATTTTTGCGCTCCACGCTGGACCAAAGTTCGGTTGAAGAAAGCACTTCCGTGGGGGAATATTTTTGATCGAAGGTGCCCAGCACGGATTTATTATAAATCAGGCCTGCATTTTCTTTAACGCCGGAGGCAAAAAAGACGCGCTTTTTACTGACCTCAACCACAGATAAACCGATCTTCTGATGGCAGCCGCCGCCGAATTCCGCAAGTTTTGCCCGTTCAAAACTGCAGTTCGCAAAATCCGCCTGGCAGTTGATGGTTGCAAGCAGGGCCTTCAGGTCTTCACGTGAACGCAGAATTTCAACCGCCAGTGCGCCCTGTGCAGCGGCGGTGGGGTTGGTTGATAACGGCAAAATCTGAAAGTCGAAATTCTGCAACTGGGTTTTTAACTGACTCTGCAATTGTAGAAAATCCGTCTCAGCGTAAAAAGTGGAATTCAACAACCGGTCGAGCGCCGCTTTTGCCAAAATCAGGCCGTCGATAGTTTCGTTCTGCATTAATTTGTTGATGCGGGTTTGAATATTTCCACGCACATCTGTAAACCCGATCTCTGCGGTAAAGGGTAAAGACCATTCCAAGGTCTCTTTTACATGGTGCACACGGCGGGGTGAGCTGGAAAAAATAACCACTTTGTTTTTTCCATGACTTGATTTTTTAAACAGCAGCAGATCGCGCTGGTCGGCGCGGGCAAGGGTTGCAGCTATAAACGTTTTTTCTTTTTCCTCGGTCGGCAAATCCTTCCACGAGTGAACGATCAAGTCACAGCGATTTTCGACGAGGTCCGAGTAAAAATCTTCGGTGAAAACACCTTTTTCGGGCATTTTCCAGAGGGGGTCGATCAGATTTTTATCTCCGAGAGACTCGCGGAACTGATATTCAATCCGGTATTCCGGAAATGCCTGTAAAATTGCGCGTCCAACTTCATAGGCCTGCCATTTTGCAAGGAAACTTGAGCGCGATGCAATTCGAATCAGCACAGATCGTCCCAGCCGTTAGGACGAAGTAGCTTCCGTTCGGCCCACACATTGATCTTGCGGCCGATAACTTCGCCAAGGGCTGCAATATGCGCCTGCCGTTTATTTTTTTCATTTTTCATAAATTCAGCCAGATGCTGAAAACTGTGATATTTTGCATCGGGCGGGAGCCCGGCATTTTCGAGCGCGGCCTCGGTTCGCCAGTCGATGATCTGCTGGAATGAGACTTTAAGCAAAAGACTTTTCAGAAAAGAGTTGTCGACGGGTGCTGCAATAACGAGGCTTGAGTTGCCGACTGTTGCCGTAACCTGCTGATCAATTGCCGCGATCGAAAGTAAATGTTCACCTGCATTTTTGGGATTACGGCCGAACAGTGCCGTGTTTTTTTCTTTCATCCACGGCAGTAACGACTGCGCCAGCTGGCCATTTCCGATCACACACACATTTTCAGTTTGTTCGGCGATCTTCCGCGTGAGCGAACCGTAACTGCTGCCGCCCCAGTGATGAATATGTTTTTCGCGCAGTTCTTTACAGTCCTGCATAAGATTCTGAAAAACGGTGTAGTTATTCAGATAATAATTTTTGTGGAGCTTTTCGGTGGCTTGTAAAAATGCCTTAAATTGACCGAGAACCTGGGTTTCACCGACGACTTCAGACTTCAGCCCGCAGATCACTTCCAGAAGATACCGGTACGCGTCCGAGTCTTTGAGCACGCTGAGGCTTACATTATTCCGATGTGCAAGACTCAGCACCGAATCTAAATTCTGTTCATCAAAGTAAATGATCGTACGCAAGCAGGTTCTCCAGACGGGGTGCTGTCCGAAATCTTTGAGCTCGGCGCGGCTCTGGTCAATGTGCGCAACAAAAAAAGAATTCATCTGGCTATTATTGTAGTTTAAAGCCCGCTCTGAAGTGTCATAAAAGTGTCATCAGCTCTGAAGAAATTTAAGTTTTCAATTCAAGTTCTCTGGGTTTTGCATTAATATTGATTAATGATGAAAGAAAAAAAAACAACCTTCCAAATTTTAAGCAGACGTCCGCGGCGATTGCGTCGAAATGAGTCAATCCGCGCGGCAGTGGCCGAGACTAATTTTACGCTCTCACAACTGGTAAAGCCTCTGTTTATCCAGAGCCAGACAAAGCACAAAACCGAAATTAAGGCCATGCCGGGGCAGTATCGATTTAGTTTAGATGAAGCGTTATGCGAAATTGATTTTTCAATAAAAAGCGGCGTCAAAAGTTTTGCGCTGTTTCCGGTGATTCCGCCGGCAAAAAAAGATGCCTCCGGCAGCCACGCACTGGCCAAAAACAATCTGGCGGCGGTGGCTATTTCGAAGATAAAGAAAACGTTTCCTGATTGCGTACTGTATGCCGACATCGCGCTCGATCCTTACACGAGCCACGGCCACGATGGAATTCTGCAAAACGGTAAAATTCTTAACGATGAAAGTGTGGGGCTTCTGGTGCGGCAAGCCTTGCTGATGGCCGAAGCCGGTGCCGATTTTGTAGCGCCATCAGATATGATGGACGGCAGAGTAGGAGCGATCAGAAGCGCGCTTGATCAGAATAATTTTACTGAAACCGGAATACTGTCTTACACTGCCAAATATGCGTCGAATTTTTACGGACCGTTTCGAGATGCACTCAGCAGCGCACCGAAATCCGGCGATAAAAAAACTTATCAGATGGATTACCGCAATAAAAATGAGGCTTTAGTCGAGGCCCGCCTCGATTTTGAAGAAGGCGCGGATATTTTAATGGTGAAGCCGGCGCTGGCCTACTTGGATATCATTCAATTATTAAAACAGAATTTTTCGCTCCCGATTGCGGCTTATCAGGTCAGCGGCGAATACGCGATGATAAAATTTGCAGCGAAGGCGGGCGTGATCAATGAATCAAACACAATCCTTGAATCGGTCTATGCGATAAAACGGGCAGGCGCGGATATTATTTTTACTTATTTTACGAATGATCTGATCAAGCTTAAGGTTTGACGTACCTTGCGCCTCTAGAAGCTCGAATCGGTTTGACAATCTGAATGCTATTTTATGTCTCCGAATCCCACTGTAAAGTAATCGGCCTTGGTTGAAGTCTGAAAATAGATCGGCAGCCCGGCCAGAGATCCAGCCGTGAGCGGTGTTGCGGGCAGGGTTGCCGGTAATGCAAAAACCGCTGCGGTTGCATCAACAGCGTGCCAGTTCAACGCCTGACTGAGGTCTTCAAGACCATTGGTAAGAGGGTCGTCAGTGGCTTTGATAAAAACCGAAAGGTCTGTTATCGCAAACGACTTTGTATTGCCGGCAATTTTTGGTTTTGAAAGTCGGTAGGAGTTGTCGTTAACCATCTGAATTTCGATTTCAAGAATTGCATTTTCGAGCCCTGCAATCTGCGGTTTCAGCTCTGAAAGCGCAAACCGCAACACAGCCGGCGTGTTAACAAATATCGTCGGAATGATTGCCGGAACTTTAAGACCGGCAGTAAAAAATTTCGGAACTTTTACCGGAATCGACGAGCCGCCGCGGCCAACGGCAATTTCGGATGCGGCCCACATTTCGAGAACGTCTTGCACTATCGGCCGAATATCGGGGTCCGAGCAGGGGGTGTCGCTGCAGTGAGAATTGCCGGCATAGTCGATAAAAATAGAGGCTGCCGGTAAATCGAAATCGATTAATTTAATCGTGGTAGAGCCGTTTCTGAAACCGCGCGCACTTCGATAGGCTTCGTTGATATCCAGTGAAGCAAAGTGCGGACTGACGCTGCTTTCATGGCATTTTACGCAGCCTTGCGATTTCGCAAACGCATAAAAAGTTGTTTGGTAAGCCAGGATCTGCTCGGCATTCAGATTGCCGTTTGAGCCTTGCGCAAAAAATCTCGGTTCAATGTGCGGATTGCACGCATTGAAAGACGTTGTCAGTACGAAAACGGCCAAAAACCCTAATAATATGCAGATATATTTCGGTATATTCACTTCAAATTACCACAATTTGTGATGTATCGCCGGCTACACCGGTATTTTTCATTGCCACAAGCGCAGATTGCGGAATCGTACCGTTGTTCACCCACGCCAGCGCCGAAAGATAAAGTCCGGCAACGGCTTCTTTTGAGGAAGCCACGCCGCCAGCGGATTTTGCATTGCCGTTGGCATCGACGGTGCCGGTAAACTTGGCCTGCGGTGCGCTTCCGGCCGGATCATAAAAAATAATCAGCCCGGCGTTGTAGGCGCCGCCCGCATCGCCCTGGGCGAGCGGAGCATTCATCGCAGAATTGGTTCCGTTAATTGTGGCAGTAATTGCGGCCGCCCCGTTGGCTACGGCCTGACCGTTTGAAAAGTAGATTAAGGAACCTTTTTGTTGAGCGGCATCACACGCCGCCAGAAACATCACGATAGATCTTGCTTCTTCAATATCTTTCGGGCCGATATCGGTTTGCGGATCGAGGCCATGATAGTCGCGACCGTTGAACTGAAGAATTACACCACCGGCTACGCCGCGCGCAGACTGGTAGAAAGCCGAAAGCTGGCCCTGTTCATTCGGGGTCAGATTCGCAACGGTAACTTTCGCGGTTAATTGAGCAATGCCGGTCGGATTAAAAAGCGTGGTACCGTAAGCGGGATCGGCGAGCGCGGCATTTCCGTAAAATGCACAGCCAGCTGAAGTCATCAGTGTGCTGGCCGCTTTGCGCCGGTTATTGCCAAAAACGCCCGAGAGCGCCTGCGAAATTGAATTGGCCGCTTTTGTTGAAAGACTTAGGGCATTTGAATTAATAAGACCGGCTGCAGCCGGAGTTAAGCTGAAAGTTCCGGCGAGGTTTGCAGGAGTTGAGCTTGCAACAGATGACGAAGGTAAACCTTCGGCCCAAGTTGCCAGTTTGTTCCGTACATTTATTTTCAGATCTTTTCCCATTTGCGAAGCTTTGAACGGGCTGACTCCGGCAAGCAGTCCGCTGTCTTGGCCGGCACCATCGTCGGCGTTGAAGGGCCCAAGATGGCCGCCGCCGCTGATTTTAGTGAGCACGTTACTTTGCCAAGCGGTTGCGCCGCCCGGATAGCCCGGTGGCCCCTGTAGAATTGTAAATCCAAAAGCACTAGTTCGATCGATCACCATATTCGGACCGAGCTTGCGTAAATTTGCCTGGCCCGAAATTCCATAGTTAGCCGCCATGCCGGGGTTCATCAGGGCCGCCTGTGCATCACTGATAAAGCGTGCTCCCATTGTGGGGCCGCCTTCAGAAAATATTTGTGCAATGGCACCCGGTACCAGCGAAGGAGGTGGGCACACGATCTCTGCACCCATTGCTCGGCTGGCAAACTGAGTTGCAACCAGATTTGTCATCAGTACACTCATTGTGCCTGTTGCAAGTCCGGCCTTCAGAAATTCACGGCGCGATAATGAAGGCGCGTGTTTTTTTCCATCTACTAAGTCTTTCCAGTTTTTTTTGCTTTTGATAACCATTGGGCCCCCGCCTTAAAATATAATTAAACTAAATTAAAAACCCATCAAACTTGAACCGGCCGTATTCGCCGCAATACAAACAGACATAAAGGCAATCGTTGTGGAATTAGCCGGAGTTGCCGCTGCCAGATCAGAAATCAAACTGGTCAACGCCGACTTTATTTCTGGGGTTGCAGTACTTTCCGAAGCGAGGCCCGCAAGATGCTGATCCAGCATCTTCAGACCGGCCGCCAGCAAAGCCGGCTGATTGGCTGCAATTGCGGTGGCAGGGTCGATGCTGTATTTTGACTTCATCGAAGGAGTGGCACCAATTGTCAGATCAGAACAGGCGCCGTAAACCAGCAACTGCACCTGATCAAAGCCTGTTACTTTCAGAGGATCGGTTAACTTTGGCAGATTGGTTCTGACCTGATTTAAAGCTCTTTGAAAATTTCCGGCTGTTGGTTTGGCATTTCCTTCCAGACCGATTTCGAGGCGTGCGATGACGGCTTCGCGGGTTGGAACGCTGAAGGAACCTAATCCCTCAACACTTGCACCGGTACCGGCGCCAATATTCGGATTTTCAAAAGTAGATCCGAAACTGGCCTCGCCATCAGAGGCCATCAGCCGCATGGGTTGTTGTTTGCCGCAACTAAACAGCAGAAACGTAAACAACGCAAGTATCAGAACATTAGAATTTTTCATCTATTCCCCCAGAGTATTTACTTACCGCTATTTTACTGACAGCTTTCGTGCGCCGCTACTTCGGCAATTAAAGTTCGTACATCATCTGTTCCTTTTACCAAAGCATACGGATTTGCAAGGTCGGCAATTTTTCCGATTTCCTCTTCTGAAAATGTACCCATCGGGCAGATTTCGCGGACAATTCGCTTTGTCAGAAATTTAAAAACGATGGCGGCCTTGCCTAATTCCTGGCCCAATTGATTCAGCCCTTCACCGCGCACAAGACCGGACCAACCCATTTTTAAGAGTGTGCCGGTTGAAGACCAGGTGGCGTTAAGATCCCACGCCTGATTCGGATCGGCGCCGATGCTGTCAGGATTACAGACGGGCGTTGGAATTTTAGTCAGATCACAGACCGAATTGATGGTGCGTTGCTGCGGATCTGATCCGAGAGATTTTTTAGTGGCGGTGGTTGGTGTTGCAATGTAAACGAGACCCACATTTGAAACATAATCAAAAGTATCGGCAACAGTTGCATAACCGTGATTCAGCGATGAGAAACCGCCGCCATGGCAAGAAATACAGGCCGCCTGCCCCTGACCTTTGAAAAAATTCACATCATATTCAGGTATAAAGCGGGGCACATCTTGCGGTCGTGCATAGGAAGACTGGACGTCAACCAAAGTCAGACCGGTGGCAATCTGCCAGAGGCCTTCGATCATCCGAAGATTCGTGCCGGCAGTAGCACCGTACATTGAAAAAGAATTGTCGCCGGGTTTATCACTGAGTGTAACGTAGCCGCCGACATGTTTGAGCGGAATCGGAATCGGAACACCGGCTGCAGTTTTTGCATTCTGGCCCGCAACCCGAACTAAATCGGTTTGCCAGTTTATAGTAGCCAGTTGCGCAGCGGTTAAACTTGAAGCGTGTATCTGAGTGGGAACGCCGGCAACCATTACATTTGCAAGATACGTTGCATTTTCAGACCAGATTGTGCTGATACTCGGTTTTTGCCCGGCCACTTCTGCTAAATGTGCGATCAGAAAAGCCGTTGCATCACTATCGGTGATAATGTTGGAATCCAGAGCCGGTGATTGCATCTGATAGGCCAGGCGTTTCGCAAGATAATTAACATAATAAGAAGTGGTCGTTGCAAGTAAGGCGGCACCTTTGATATCGCCGGCCTGAACTTTAATTCGCATTTGTTCAAAAACCGGATTGCTTGCGGGCATAAGTCCGCCGGTTATTGTGTTTGAAAGTCGAAGGGTTTTCGCTGTAGCGGCTACATCGAGGCCATAAGCGCTGAAAGGTATAAGCACAAAATGTAAGGATAAAATAAATCCTCTAAATGTAATTTCCAAATTAGCCCCCAACGATTAACTCCCCAGTTAACAATAACCTACCGTACTGCCTGAAGTATATCAAAAACCGGGCCGCAGGCGCTTCTGGCGTTTAAAACGACTGAGTGAATTTGAATCAAGTTTGAAAAAAATTCGAACCGGAATGAAACACTAAAAGTGAAAAAGTTTGGTCAGTTGTCTTGAAATATCTGACACCCTCAAGAACAGAACCAATTTGAGATGTTACGTTAGAATTCCCAGAACAAAACGTTTTTTGTGTATGAATAGTAGACGCCAAAGTAGAATAACTTAACAATGCCGGAGGCTTACTATTTAATGAGTTAAATTGAGATTGAATTCAATTTACTCGAGAAGGGAATACCGGCCGTGATAGTATTATTTTATGGGGGATCCATGGGTATAATTGAGAATATGTTGTATGAAGCCCGGCCATTTATTTATGGTTTAATTGGAATTTATTCATTTTTTAATTTTGGAAACAAAATCTTAGTTGTTTGCGGAATCGTTTTGCTTGGTTGCAGCACTTTGGTTTTAAGTATGCGCGTAAATTACCGCGATCGCATGCAGCAGGCAAAGGCGTATAACAAGTCAAACACCGCCATCAAATAAACAATTATTATTTAAGCGAAATTTAACATCTTTTTCAATCACATTTGGGGCGTTTTTCGCTTTCATATAATGCCAGTTCCATCTGCAACAGGTATAAAATTTGCTCCTCTAATAACTAAACTGTACATGAATGTACAGAAAAGTAATTCAACAACGAAGGAGGAAGTATGAAGATATTATTTATGTTAGGCGTAATGGCCTGTTCATTACAGGTATTTGCACAAACCGGAACTTCAGAAGTGCCGGGGTATTCCGGACGGATACTGCCAACAGGCTGGACTGGCTATGCGGAAATAAGTTCGGGCTACACCGGAAATAATGATCAGATTCCGGTCGAGGGTGTTCCGAGTTCAATTAAGTTGCTCGGTTCTTATTACACTCTTAATGACCGGGGCGTTTACGATATGGGCGTGGGCGCGCATAATCAGACTTTCATTGATGCCGGAGCGATTGACAAAAGTACCAGTACAACTGTGATGGAACTTGCGGCCCGCTACCAGTTCGAAAGCAAATGGCAACTTGGTGTTGTTTATAACCAATTCTTCGATCGCGGCGAAAACTATTTTTCAAATCAGGGTGATGCCATGTTCGGGGGCGTACAGTTAGTGAAGGAAACCACTATCGGAGATGCCACCAACATGCGAATCGGTTTAAGGGCGATGCGAGATATCAATACGGACGATCAAGATATTGATATCGCACAACTCGACTTAGCCTGGGGCTTCGGCCCGCGCAGTCGTTACTAAAGAAATAAATGACCACTGAAAAAAGGGGCGTGCAGGGTGCACGCCCCTTTTTTTTGTCTCAAAACGGCACTGTAAGCGCAAAGCCGACATCGGCCTTTGGTCTGGTTTTTAAATATTTGCTTATTTCATTAAGAAATTCAGCCGTTAAGCAATTAAGGACTTAGGAGTTACCATGTCTTTTGATTATCAACGCAGCGGAAAACACAATTCAGGCGAAAGCTTTTGGACATCCAATTCGGATTTATTCCTCGGGTTATCGTCAATATTTCTAATACTTTATGTGGTTGCTAGCCTGCGCTCGGGTGCCGACGGTGTGAACAGCGCGACTGAAAATAAAAAACTGAAAGTACAGATTCAAGATCTTGAAAATCAACTTAAAACCTATGAATCCGTCAAAGAACAGTACATGCAGAAACAGGCATCAAAGGATGAAAAAGAGGAATTCGACGAACTGATGGATAAGCTGACTTTACTGCAGCAAGAAGCCAAAAGTGAAAAAGATACGTTACGTAAACAAGCCAGTGAAAACGAACAAAAAGAGCAAGCCCTTAATAAATATCAAAAGTTAGT
>JANPPN010000113.1:0-8122 GCA_031428535.1 Bdellovibrio sp.
CGTAAAAAGTGTGTATGAAAAAATATATCATTTTATTGACGTCTTTTGTATCGTTAATCACGCAGGCGCAGGTTGCCGGCTACATCGAACCGGCACAAAGTCTGTTGTCGGAGCAAAAGCAAATCACTTTTGTCGGCACACGTTCCGGCGAAGGTTATTTCAGTCAAGACGGCAAAAAGATGATCTATCAGTCTGAACGCGACGCCGCTAATCCGTTTTATCAGATGTTCGTTCTCGATCTTCAGACCGGCAAGAGCACCCGGATTTCAACCGGTGAAGGAATGACCACCTGCGGATGGATTCATCCAAATCTGAAAAAAGCAATGTGGTCTTCAACTCATCTCGATAAAAAATTTAAAGACAAAGTAAAAGCCGAATTTGCCGAGCGGGCAAAACCGGTCAAAAAGCGCTACTCCTGGAACTACGACGATCAATATGATATTTTTGAATCCGACCTGAACGGAAAGAACATTAAACAGTTAACCAAAGCGCCGGGCTACGATGCCGAAGGTTCCTATTCTCCAAACGGCAAGCTCATTGCATTTGCGTCCAATCGTTCACAGTATCAGGATAAGTTTTCGGGTGATGAAAAGAAATTTCTTGATAATGATGTGTCTTACACAATGGAAATCTATATCATGAACGCCGATGGTTCAGGCGTTAAACGCCTTACCAAAAGTCCGGGTTACGATGGCGGCCCATTTTTCAGTGCGGACGGTAAAAAATTAACCTGGCGGCGGTTTACCCCGGATGGCTCGCGGGCTGAAATTTACACCATGAATATTGATGGCACCGACCAAAAAAAAATAACTGAATTGGCTGCACTTTCGTGGGCGCCGTTTTTTCATCCTTCCGGAAAATATATTATTTTTGCAACGTCGGTTCTCGGTTATGCGAACTTCGAACTCTTCATTGTTCACAGTGAAGGTCTCGGAAAACCAATCCGCGTTACAACGACTGAAGGTTTTGATGGCCTGCCGACTTTCTCGCCGGATGGTCAACTGCTATCCTGGACTCACCGGAATGAAAAAGGCGAAAGCCAGATTTACACTGCAAACTGGAATCATGAACAGGCGCTTAAGTTAATTGATGGAAACCTTCTGAATAACAAAACAAATTTCATTTTCGGAGCAGAAACAAACGAGCAAGACACGCGCAAGCTCATTAGCTATCTCGCAACGGAAACAATGGCCGGACGAATGAGCGGGTCGGAAGAGGAAAAAATCTATAGCCGTGAAATTTCAGGCTTGTTTAAGAGCTGGGGCTTTGAACCCGGCATCGGCACTGATTTTATCCAGACCTTTGAGTTTACCTCGTCGGTTACGGCAACCGAGAATAATTCACTTGAATTCAACGGACGTTTTGAAAGTAAACCTGTGCGCGGTGCCGATTACCAAGTGCTCTCTTATTCGAAGTCCGGCCAATTCAATGCGGCACCGCTGGCCTTTGCCGGCTTCGGCATAAAGGCCCCTGCTACAGACACACTTCCGGCGTTTGATTCTTATAAAGATCTCGATATTAAATCCAAGTGGGTCATTCTGCTCGACCATGTGCCGGATTTCCCGAAAAAGGAAATGAAACAGCATCTGCTCTCTTACTCAAGACCGCAGCATAAAATTACCGTCGCAAAAAACAATGGCGCAGCCGTAGTGATTTTTGTAACGGATTCTGGTCTGAAGGACGTCCGTTTCGAGGGCAGTTTATCTGAAACCACCTTGCCCGTAATTAAAATTTCGACAAAATATTTTGAGAAACTTCTTGAGAAATCCGATTCAACCTATCGGAAGTATGCCGCTTTAGAAAATGATTATGGCAGTTTAAAATCGCAAAACGGATTTCTTTTCAACTCGCAATATGTGTCTGCAAAACTTGAACTGAAGCATAATAAATCGATCGGCCACAACATTGTTGCAAAGCTGCTCCCGAAAAATAAAAAAAACAGTAAAACTAAAGTTCGCAAAGCCGTACTGATCGGCGCACACGGGGATCACTTAGGTCGGGGTGAAGGCACGGGTTCCTCGCTGGCGCGCGCAGATGAAAAAAATAAAATTCATTTCGGCGCCGACGATAACGCTTCGGGCGTAACGGGTGTACTGTTACTGGCGCACCATTTTGCAAACCCGAAAGTCAGGGAAAAATTGCAGAAGCCACTTTACTTCGCGGTCTGGTCCGGTGAAGAAATCGGTGTTTTAGGTTCTGGATTTTTCACTAAAGCCTGGAAAACTGAAAACAAAACCGATTTCAAAACAAGTTTCGAAGCGGCACTGAATATGGATATGATCGGGCGGCTACGCGAGAAACTGCAGATTCAGGGGGTTGGTTCTGCCATAGAGTGGTCTTCGCTCGGTGAAGAAGTAGGTCTGGTTTCAGGCGTACCTCTGGTACTGACCACCGACCCTTACCTGCCGACCGATGCGATGTCTTTTTACTTGGCCGATATTCCGTCAATTTCATTTTTTACCGGCACCCACGAAGATTATCATTCGCCGCGCGACACGGCAGACCTGATTAACCATAACGGTCTGGTTAAAGTGATTAACATCGTCAAGGCGTTTACTGAAAAACTGGCTTTTGTTTCTTCGCCAGTCGTCAATTATGTGAAAGTCGAAGGAAACTCCGGGCAAAAACTTGAAGGCCGTTCATTCAGAATTTATCTCGGGACAATTCCGGATTACGCTCAGGAAGGCGTTAAAGGCGTAAAAATTTCCGGGGCATCTAAAAATTCGCCGGCCGAAAAGGCGGGGATTAAAGCCGGGGATGTGATTACAGAATTCGACCGCGCCAATATTGAAAATCTGTACGATTATGTCTTTGCACTGCAATCCGCAAAGCCCAATTTACCGGTTAGGCTAACCGTCTGGCGCGAGGGTAAAAAACTTGAACTTGAGATAACCCCTCTTTTAAAAGAGTAGTTGAAATACATCCGCTCACCCAATCTTCGATAGGATATATTGGTTTATAGACACATGAGCCTCAGCCGCGCGGATGGCAATCTCTTTGTGCTTCTCCGGAGTCGTCCGCACCGATAGGTTTCCCTTGTAGCTCTGTGTGGATAGCGGTTCCGGTAGTTTCTCACCGTTCTCAATCATCATCTCCAGCGCCATCTTGATCGGCGTCTTCACCTCTTTGACCGCGTCCTCCGGAGTATTGGAGTGTGCCTTTACGGAGGGAAGCTCCAAAGCAAAAGCGACAAACACGCCATCTTCTTCGGACCACTCAGCGCGATAGCTAAACCGGTTTAGGACTTCGAGAATCTGTTTTTTACCTTCATTTTGCTTTTTCATTCTTCACTTCCTCCAGCTTCTTGAGCGCCTTGATCACTTGTTTTGCCTGGTATGGTTTCGCCATCTTACCGTCGGCCTGCAAGTTTACCCACGGTTCGCCTTGCCAGGGTACTTTGAACACGTGGTGACTTGTTCCGTTGACCCTTGGAACGCCAAAGAAGTGGGTTGCTATCTTTATGAGATCAACGAATCTCACGTTCTTTGGATTGTCTAATGAGCCATAGGCATCTGCGAATGTCATAGGTAATGATAGCATTGGCGCTATCATTAATCTACTAAATAGTTCTAGCGCCGTGCTATCATGCCTCAGAGTGAGCCCGCGCCGGCAATTGTAACCGTTAAATTTCAATGACAATTTAACCGCTTTAACTAATATGACTGTATGGCTACAGATTATGTTTTGGGTGATGATCAGGAAGAACTTTCAAGACTTAAACAGCAACACGACCTCTGGCGCGAAGAGCTCCTCAGATTGTGGAATTTCAGCCGTCTCAGAGTCTCTGATAAAATTCTGGATCTGGGCTGCGGCCCGGGCTACGTCAGTCTTGAAATTTTAAATTACGTCAGAAGTAATGTCGAATTAACCTCAGTTGATATCTCGGAAAAATTCCTCAACTATCTGAATAATCAGGTAAAAGAATTGAATTATAAAAGTCTCAAGTTCAAAACTCATAAGTCATTCATCGAACAACTCGACCTTGAAGATAAAAATTATGAAACTGCGGTCTGCAGATGGTTGATGATCTTTGTGCAGGATCCGAAAAAGGCAATCGAACGGATTCACCGGCACCTGGCTCCTGAAGCCGAATTTGTGATACAGGAATATGTCAGTTACGACAGCATGGATTTAGTGCCGGGATTTACCGCAATGAAACCCGTTGTCGACGCGATATTTAAAAGCTGGAAAGATCAAGGCGGGGACCCTAACCGCGGTAAGTATCTGCCGAATCTCCTCGAAGAGTCGGGCTTTCGGGTAACCCATCTTGAACCCGTGGCCAAATTTGCCAGGCCTCATGATCCCTTGTGGCAGTGGCCAGATAGTTTTTATAAAAGTTTTTTACCAAAACTGCAGAAAACCAACTACTTGACGCCCAAGCAGGTTACGGATTTTTTCATCGAGTGGGAAATTGCAAAAGAAACTCCGGGCGCATTTTTTATAGCTCCAACAGTCATCAACATTATTGCTGAGAAGATTTAACTAATTCCAGATACCTTGAAACTTCTGATTCGGGAATCCGCCGGTGGCCGCCCTCTGTGATATAAGCAATAATCCGGCCTTTTTGGATTTCCCGCCGCAGCGTATTTTCACTGATATTCATGTGCTCGCAGATTTTCTTTGCAAACTCCGGTAGACTGTAATCCTTTTCCCGCAACTTCAATTGGTTTCGTATCGAAGACGGATTCGGCTGCCACTTCTTCGTCTGCATGTGTTTTTCCGCTTCAGCATAAGCATCAAAAATGGCCTTCAGAAGCATTTTGCGGAAATCTCCGGATTCTTCCAATAGGAATTCCGTTACCGAATCGGTTGCAGAGACTTCCTTCGGCAGAAGAACCTTTGCGGCTATCCCCAGGTCTGGAACCGAAACCGTTAAATAATCGTAAACTCGTTTGATCACCAGCGGATAATTCAGAAAATCAGTGTTTGAATTCATATGGCTGTATCTTCCAAAACTTCCAACCCGAAGACAAGATATTTTTTTGAAAGCATGGTTAACATAAGTATAGTTTTGTTAACCATATATATTTTTAATTATATATATACAAATAAAATATATATTGAAATGATCAAAAAATGTGGGATTATGCACCAAGAGGTGCGAAGTATGGCAAAAAAACTCGTGATTAAAACATCCGGAAAGAAAGACTTTCTGGCTCTCTTCGGAGGGCTTTCGCCCGAACGGCTTGATTTGCTTTGGCAAATTCGTAAATTTCAGCCCGAATCCATCTATGAATTGGCTGAATTAACCGGTAAAAAGCAGCCTTATCTGCAGAAAGAAGTGCGGTTTCTGGCAGAAAAGGGTCTCCTCAAACTCAAAAAGCATAAACAAGGCGGCCGCACTAAAATAAAGCCTGAAATGCAATATCAGGTACTTTGCTTTGAGCTGGATCTTCTAAATGAGTAGTCAAAATAGTCGTCTACCGGCTTTGCTCAATACCGATTCAAATTTCTATTCACAGAAATCCTTTCTTTCAACCGACATGCAGGTCGGGGAGTCGGTACAGATCTGGGCCTGGCTCAATCAGGGGCACTTTTCAGAAACCACAAAAACCACGTATGTTCGTATTATTAAAGACTTTCTGAAGTTCAGTTCTTCCTTAAGCCTTAAACAGATCACGCCAGCCATCGTCACTTTATATATCCGCAAAAAAGACCAAGTTTCGGCCGCTACCCGCAATCTCTACCGTAATTGCCTGTCGTCGCTGTTTCAATATCTCGAAAATGTCGGTTACATTTCAAAAAGCCCAGTTAAAGTAATTCGGCAGGAAAAGCTTCAGGAAACCTTTCATTACAAGGTCTTAAGTTACTCTCAGGTCAGACGAATGACCGAAAAGAGCTTGAATACTCGGGATAAACTCATTATTTTGATCCTCTATTACACAGGGCTTAGGGTGAGTGAATTGACTAAAATTCGCGTTAAAGATTTTGCAGTTTCAGGTAAAAAGGGGAGTAGTTCGGGGGCTTACCTGACCGTCCTTGGCAAAGGCGGGAAGTTGCGCACCCTACTTACCGGTACCTATCTCTGGCCCGATATCAAAAAATTCATTAAAAAAAATAACTACTCAACTCAAGACTATCTATTTCAATTTGAGGGCAAAGCGCTTTCGCGGATCAGTGTCTACAAAATCATAAAAAAAACGACGCTATTAGCAAAGATCAAAGTGCCGGGCGGAAAAACTCCCTCTCCGCATTGGTTCCGGCACACGTCGGCTATTCATGCGCTTGAAAACGGGGCGGATATTCACATTGTGCAAAGCACACTCGGACACTCCTCTTTGGCGACCACGGGAAAATATCTCAGGTCCAGACCGCTTAAGTCCAATTCAAGCTATCTGAAGAAATTCTGATGTTTGAACGGCTTTATATCGAAATCAGCAATATCTGTAATCTGCAATGTACATTCTGCCCTGAAGTGATACGCGAGAAAAAAATTATGTCAGTCGGGGACTTTCGTAAATTCGCGGAACAGGCCAGGCCACTGACCAAACAGATTTGTCTGCATTTAATGGGCGAACCGCTGGCACATCCAAATTTCAGTGAAATCATGGACATCTGCGACGAGCTTAATTTAAAAATATTTCTGACCACCAACGGAACACTTTTAAAGAAACATCACGACAGGCTGCTGAACTGGAAGTCTCTGGAACAGATTAACTTCTCGGTGCATTCTTTTTTTGCAAACCCTGAACGGATGACACTAAATGAGTACCTGATGCCGATCCTTGGGTTTTGCGACGAAGCCCATAGCAACGAAAAACAGTTTTATATAAATCTGAGGCTGTGGAATCTCGAAAAAACCAACCAGCAGAAAAGCCAGAATATCGGTGTTTTTAATCTGTTAAACGAACATTTCGGACTACTTTTAAATGAAAAGATCGACGTAAAACTCAATAAATCAAAAAAAATCCTGGGTAAACTTTATGTGCATTTCGATACCGAATTTATCTGGCCGAGCCTCAAGCAGCCGATTCGTTCAGAAGCCGGCACCTGTTATGGACTCAGAAAACAACTGGCTATTCATGCCAACGGCGACGTCGTGCCGTGTTGTTTAGATAAGGAAGCAGTTTTAAAGCTGGGTAATGCCAATGAGTCCAAATTAACCGATATTCTAAAATCAGAACGGGCTCTAAAAATAAAGTCGGGTTTTGAACGGGGAGTGCTGGTTGAAGAACTCTGTCAAAAATGCCAGTACGCAGACAGGTTCAGAAAACCGAATTGCTGACTCACCCTCTAGCCAAATCGGATTATGACGTTTTGGCTAGACGAAATGGGCCAAATGCCAAAGACTAGTCATATATATTGACTGGTTACAAATTACGACTATAATTAAGAGAAGAAGGCAGGGCTTTATGGTTAAATCTATTGGTGCCGCAAAATTTAAAGAACAATGTTTGAGTTTACTCGATGAGATCGGCAAAGAGGGGCTTGTGATTACAAAAAATGGAAAACCCGTGGCCCGTCTAGTTCCTTATTCTGAAGATAGACTATCTTGTATCGGTAAATTCGAAAAGAAAATCAAAGTTCACGGCTCAACTTTATCAACAGGAATCAAGTGGAATGTTGAATCTTGATACTCATATCCTCATTGATTTGATGATTGGCCATGTCTCAAAAACCGAATTAGCGAAACTGCAAGCTCATGAATGGTGTATTTCTGATATTGTCCTGTGGGAGTTATTCAAGCTGAATCAAATTGGAAGAATAGAGATGGATTTTACCGATTCAGATATCCGCTTATTTTTAAATTCATTAAAAATATACCCAATAGATTTAAGTGTTTTAACCGCGATGGGAGAATTAGACTTTAAATCTGATCCTGCTGACGAAATTATCGCGGCAACAAGTTTAGCTAATAACATCCCGTTACTGACTCGAGATCGAAAAATTCTTAAATCAAAAAAAGTCCCCTTGGCCTAGATTATCAAAATTGGTGCTGGCATCGATAGTTACATTCGTCGATTCAATTCCCTCGGTGTGTATTGTCGAATTTCCGCCATAGTGTACCAGTGAATTTCCACCATTGTGTACCACCTAATTTCCTTGATAGTGTACCAGGCGATTTCCATCGTGTTGTGCCACGTCAAAGTTAGAATCAGAGCAGTTTAATCGCCAACCCGCC
>JANPPN010000114.1:0-30130 GCA_031428535.1 Bdellovibrio sp.
CCCGTCGCGATAACAATTTTACGAATGGAATGACTACTTCCATCCGCCACATAAAGATTGGTGCCGTCGGTCGTCGTGCCATAGGGATAATTAAATGTCGCGGATGCTGCAGGGCCATCGGTCGCACCTGAGCCTGCACTATATCCTGCGAAAAGTGTGACAATGCCTGGTACTGGGTTTAGCGAATTTCCCTGTATCGCTCCGCCCACTAGAGTGGTTGGACCGAGCGGCCCCGCCACGATTTGCACAGTCGTAAAAGTCCAAGTGAAAATATTTGCAATTGCAGTCCCGGCAGCTTCTTTCACACCGGCAGTAAGTGTAGCTGTGTAGGTGGCACCGTTAGCAAGCGGACTTGAAGGCGTAAAAGTTGCTGTTTTGGTACTAGAATTATAGGCCACAGTGCCACTGACTGCACCAACGGCGAATGTCGAAGTAGTAATAGTAGTTGCGTCCATCGCCGTGCTGAAAATTACGGAAATGGTAGCGTCAATACTAACTGCGCCGGAACTGCCATCGGTGCTTTTAGCAACAACTATGGGGGCTGGTCCCCCAGAGCCGCCGGCAGCTGCGTCGCCAGCGCCAGCGCCGCCACCGGCCGAACAACCTTGTGTAATTAAAATTGAAATGAATAAGAAACAAAAAGAAACAAAAAGAAACAATGGCAGTTGAGTTTTCATAAACATTTATCGGTATACTAAGGGGGCGGCTTGAGGCGTATCAATCTGAGACGGCCGGGAGTTGGTTGCGATATAGATGAATACGTATTTGCGACATAAAATATTTTTATTTGTCGACTTGCGTTCGACACTCTATGCTGACGAAAAGAAGGGTAATCATGAAACTAATTATTTGTGTTGCTACATTCGCCGCCGCTCAGTTACAGATAAAGAATCTCAGATTAACAGAACCCGACTATAATACGTTGAGTGCAAGAATACCCCTTCGAATTAGTCATTCGGAAATTGCGATGACCGCTGTCACCAAATTTTCATTAAGCTACTTAATTATCGGTTCTGCTATATTCCTGATCGGCAAAAAATTGCGTGCATCCCAAAACCGGTTTGCCGTGGCCTAATCCGGCATTGAAGTTAAGGACGCTGTAGATACAGATAAAAAATAGTTCAAAGCCCAGCTTTGGCATTTGAAAAAAACTTGCGGTCGAGTGAAAATTTACCAGCACCCGCAAAAATTAAAAGCACACAGGCGAAAAAATAAAACAACGACAATTCCTTAACGCCGAAGGGGTCAGCGCCGTGGCGGCCGAAGGCTGCAACCAGCATGGTAATGCCCACAAACATACTTGCAGGGCGGGTCCAAAGGCCCAAGGCAATCAAGATTCCCCCAACAAATTCACTAAGCCCGGCAGCCCACGCAAAAACAATCGGCATCGGAAAGCCAAGAGCTTCCACTCCAGCAAGAAATTTATCACTTGGAGGCATCTTTCCCGAGCCATGCGCCAATGCCATACTTAAACCTACGAAAAGTCGAAATATCACAAGGCCCAAATCAGGTTTGTTAAAAAGCTTTTGAATCATGTGCGTACTCCGGTGGTTAAGTTATAAAGTTAAATTATAAAACTAAGTTTTAAACTCTTAGAAAATATTATAACAATTTAGCTTCGGTTGGTAACGTTTTTTAGCAGCAGGTTGCAGGACACGCTCGAACTTCTGGGAAAAGGGTTCTTCTTCCCGAAGTTCGACGTTGGCATAGTGTGCCGACAGTAAACCTCGGGATCGAAGAGGTTCACACCAAGAGGACTCCTCCGGAATAAGCTTCCAAAAAAATTTTGAATTTAAAATTCTCGCTGAAGCCGAATTTATGTTGGTCGTTGATGTTCGAAGGTGAAGTTAAGTTTTTCGCCATTCCATTGGATGTCGAAGGCATTGCGCTCGCTGCTCGGCAAAATGACGGGTAATGATGAGATTTTCTTTAGTATTTTAGTGAGTTGATTAAGGGCGTGCGGTAACCTGTATCTATGTCGAAACAAAATAAAACTCATTCGAAAGCTCCGTTACTTGATTTGCATGGCGAGAATCTTCTGGATGTTGAAGCCAAGGTCGATCGGTTTTTGGTACAGGCGCAAAGCAAAGGCTTAAGCCAGGTTCGGATCATGACCGGCAAAGGCACGGGTAAAATCCGTGCGGCTGTGCAGACGTATTTAAAGCTGGGTGGGTATACTTTCCATTTTGAGAAGACTTCCGGCAATCAGGATAACGAAGGTGTTTTGGTCGTTCAGGTATGATGCCTGTCAAAAGAACTCTAATTTGAGTGACCAAAGGGCGCCTGACGCGGCCTAACTATTAATTAATTAGTTGCAGATATAATTGGTTACGCTTACTATTAATTTATTAATAGGAGATAAAATGGGGCGACCAAAGAGTGTAGGACCAACGGATCACGAACTTTTAATACTTAAAATTCTCTGGGATGATTCTCCAGTGGGAGTCTCTGAGATTCTTGAGCGATTCCCTAAAAAACCAGCTCCGGCATACTCATCGTTACTTACCATTGTGCGGTTGATGGAACAAAAGGGCTATATAAAGCATGTCAAAGAAGGAAAGGCGTTTCTTTACAGTCCTATTTTAAAGCAGGATATCCATAAAAAATCTGAATTAAAAAACATAGCGGACAAACTCTTTGGCGGCAGCCGGTTCGACTTGGCCGTTAATCTTCTAAAGGAAGAGAAATTAAGCGCTGCTGAAGTTCGAAAACTTAAAGAGCTACTGGAGGGATTATGAGTGCGGTAATCTCTTGCTTTTTAGGTTGGTCGGGAAATATTCTTATAGTTTCTGGGATTCTCGCGGCATTCTATTTCTTGTTACGGAAGCTCAATATCAAGTCCGAGAGCCGATACGTTTTTTTAAAACTATCTTTTATTGCGCTTCCATTACTACCGTTTATTTTTTTGGAAGGATTTAAGCTGTTTCAGAGATCAGCCCTTACCTCAGGAGCTGGCTCCAGCCAGTCAGGTGGCTCGGCTATATTCTTGAATTCAAATGGTATGGCACTAGCAACAAGTAATCAGGATTTCAAGTTATTGGGATGGGCTCTGGTCGCATTATTTCTGATTTATGTACTTTCAGTTACTCGAGGTCTTATCCGAATTTTCTATTCGGCGTGGACTATTAAATCGATTAAAAGATCCAGCATAATTAAACATCTCGAGAATGGCCATAGAGTACTCATTCACAACTACCCACTTGCTCCAGCCGCTACAGGAATTTTTAATCCAGTGATCTTAATACCAAAAAAACTCCTAGCTGAGGTTTCAGACAAAGAACTTAACCTTATTGTGCAACACGAAGCGATTCATCTTAAAAGGCTTGATCCGCTTTTTAATGCACTTCGCCTGATTGCTAAAGAAATTCTGATTTTTTCGCCATTCGTTCACTGGCTTTCCCAAGCGTTTGAAGAAGAAATGGAATTGTCTGTTGATGAAGCGCTTATTCAAAATCGGGAACTTGAGCGAAAATCTTACGGAGCTTTACTTTTAAGAATCTGCTCTCAAGAAGACCAGTCGCTAGCAGTTATGTGTAATGGGTTGTTTAAATCAAGTTCATTTATCAAAAGGAGAATTGAGAATATGAAAAATTCAAGTCAACGACCTGCGCGCCGGAAATTAGTCGCAGGACTATTTATAGGTTTTTTTGTTAGTGCCGCTATAACGGTACCGGCTATCGGTTTGGCCGAAAAAAGTAAAGTCAATGTCCCAATTGGTAGTTCTAATCAAGCAGATGTCGCCAAATATTGTAGTGAAGGTGCTTGTTCAAAGGAATTCAAAGATACTTTAGTGGAAGCTGAAAAAGGAAATATAGAGGCTCAAAATAAAGTTGGTGTGATGCTTCACTTTGCAGAAGGCGTAAAACAAAATTATGCCGAGGCTCTCAAATGGTATCTACGCGCTATTGAAAAACATCATGCGGAAGCCGCAAACCATATTGGCCGAATTTATTTGAATGGTGAAGGTGTACTTAAAAATGCGGCTGAAGCTTGCAAGTGGTATATTAAGTCCGGTGATTGGGGCCACGCCTGGGGGATGATGAATGCAGCCAGTTGTTACAAGAATGCACATGGCAGCTTTGTAACAGACGAAACCAAATCGGCAGAATGGTATCAACGCGCGGAGAAAGCTCAACCTGGAATACTCAAGGAATATGAAAAGAAGCTCGCGCTGAAATTAAGAAGTAAGCCTTGAATGTTTGGATAGATGATTTACAGATTCAACTCAAGCAAGGATGCGAAAGTCTTGCGCCGCATCTGATTCTAATGGATATTAACATGCCTGAAATCGACGGTTTGGCGGCCACAAGGGCCCTTCGCGCAAAAAATTTCGTTAACTTCATCGTTGCCCTTTCCGCAGGCCTCGTGAACGACAAAAAGAATATCTGCGAAGAAGCCGGTTGATCGGTTTTTTACAAAAACCGATCAACGAGGACTCTCTGATTCAGCTCATAAAAAACCTGCTGAAAGCTTGAAAAAAATACAATCGGTAAAATCAACTGTACACTTTTTAGCGTTATATACTAAGTTAAGTACCTCACATGGAAACCCAAAAAATAAAACCGGTATTTACTGGTTGAAGCAATGCGAATGGTGGCCGGGTCATTAAGAAACTAACTTATTTTTTAACCCTCCTTTTGACGGCATTTGCCATTGCGGAATGCAGTCTGCGATTACTGGGTTACAAACCCGGAATTTATATTTATACAAAGTATTTTACTCCGGTCGAAACTTTGAAGTTAAAACCCGGACCGGAAGGCGATGAAGCCGGAGTTTTTAAGTTTTTACCAAAGAGCATTGCCGTTTTCAGAAACAACTCAAGCCCGCAAACTCTCCCTGATCTCAGTCAGATATCAAGCGAGCTTTATCTCTTGATGCGCGAAAGTTATGAACTTAAAAAATCGCAAACTCAAAGTGATTTCGCAGAATATTATAAAAAACTACGAAGTAAACCTGTTTCGGCGCTGACAGATCTCGAAAAAGGCGTTATGGATTACGTCGACTCTCCGCTTAACGACGATGGATTCAGAAGTATCCGGTTAAGGCAATATGTTACCAATAAAAAGAAAATTCTTCTGCTGGGCGACAGCTTTACATGGGGGCATTCCGCATTCCCCATTTCATTTTCTTTTGCCGACGAACTGCTGGCCAAGGGCCATGTGGTGTACAACACCGGAGTCAGCGGGGCCGATTCCGCTCAATACCTGGCGCTCGCAAAAAAGTATATTCCGATTTTAAAACCCGACGTCGTCATTGTGAATTTTTTTCTTGGCAATGATGTCAGTTATTACAAAAGAGATCTCAAACCTCATGTTCCGATTTATTTTCACACAAATGCCGGAAGTCTGATTACATTTCAAGACGGTCTTTATTTTGAATCGCCAGAATCAATTTACAGATTCATTTTAAGAAACTACTCGATACCTGCTGAAAAAAATCTCACGAATAGAATACTCTCGCAAACTTCGGTCACTACATTGGTTTGGAAAATGCTGCTTAACATGAAGTGGGTTGATTCCAAAACGACAGAAGACGCAGAGTTTTGGCACCAAAGCCAAAAACTCAGATTTCCCAAACCTTATTCAAATGTCGAGGTTGAACAGATAAAATATCTGGCCGAAAAAGAAAATGCCCGGTTTTTGTTAGTTGCTATAGCTGACCGTTCTACAGCTGAATTCACACCGGTTGCCTCGATCCCCGGACTTTTCGACCACATAAAATATTATGACTCGTCGGTTGGACCATTGGGTTTTGCAGCAAATAGTGGACACTTTAATAATCTCGGGCACAAACTACACGCCGAATTTCTCAATGAGCTTATTGTTAAATAGCCCCAGATTAAAGCACGTAACGCTTGAAACCTTCGAAGTAAGAGTGGATGCTCCTGTCGTTGAAAATACACAGCCCCGATTTTTAAGGAGATTGCTCTTACATAGTTTTTCACCGGAAAACTCGAAAAAAACAAAGTCATCGAGGCCGTTCATCTTTCTCAGAGTAAATTCTGTGCGGTAAGTGCCATGCTCGCAAACACTGTCCCGATTCATTATAAGATTTATTTGAACGAGGTCGTAATTGGGGCCGGCAAAGCTAATTTCAAAAAACAATTTTAATACGGAGGAATAATTTTATGGTTGTAAACGTAGGTAAACATGACCGGCTCATTCGGATTGTTCTGGGAATAATTATTATTGGAGTCGGATTATAATATCAAAGTACTGGGGCTTGATAGGCCTTGTTCCACTCGCCACCGCTTATATGCGCTGGTGTCCTGCTTATTTACCATTTTGTTTCTCAACAACAAGAAAATCAGTTTGAAAAATCACTGTAAATCAAAAAGGCTGATATCAAATCTGAATATTTGGTTTTCTTTTTTGTATTGTAGGCAGCCATTTTTATTTGAACTGATATTGTAACCCGCACCATACCAAAAATGCCCAGCTAACGCATTAACCGTGTTAACGGCGCTTTCTGGATTTTTCAAAACTAACAATTTATTGCTGCCATTGTTTAGCCCAACAACGTTGCGTGTTTTGTGACGCCATTGAATTTTGGGATCATTAATTACTTTTCTATTTTCATCTAACAATTTAAGTTGCTCGGCAGTGTGGTATAAAATTTTTAATTCAATGTCTGAAAACAAATCGGTGTACATCTGTGAAAATCGACTAACTTGGTATTTGTCGTACTTGGCACTCCAGATTTTATTAGGTATTAAGAAGTGTGAATGCCCCATGTCGGGAAAGATAACGGCATCAATATATTTATTTTTAAATGCGGATTCAATATGACCAGACAAATTTTTTATAAATTGATCATTCAACACGACGTTGCCACCGCGCTCGGGCAAATACGGTAGAACTAATGCTCCCCGTATTGGGTCCCAGTAGGCGCGCGCGGGCAGGCGCTTTTCATCAGATTGATATATTTTATTAAATGCTTCGCGCATTAAATCAAGGGTGTATTCCCAGATAAAATCGGCCTCACGAAGTTGTGAATTTTTAGATTCTTCTTTTACGCAATTGGGATCAATTGAATAATGAGAGCTACTAGCTACAGCGCTTATTGAAATTTGCAGGATTAAAACCGTATACACAAATAAGAGAGTTTTATTTTTAAATTGTGACATAGGCCCCTTTGCAGTTACCAACATGAATATACTTCAAAAAATCCGTTCATTGGTGGTGATTTTGCAGAGAGTGTAAAACCTATTTAACTGTATTAATTTTGTACAACTTTAATTTTTTTGGATCATAAGTAATATTGATTGGATCTTTAGGCTTAAAACGTTTAGAACAGCTGTAGGCAAAGAGGTACGTATGCGGTTGTTTAAAATTTTAATTATTTCATTTATTTTATCATCAGTGGCGCTTGCCGCCGCTAAAAAACCTCGGAAAGTAACTATAGTCCCCAAATTCAGTACCGAGAGAATTTTAATGGAAATCCTGGCCTATAAAAACTTAGAGTTCAGAGCTGATTTGCAAATACCTTCGGTAATTATGGAAAGTAAGGCTAGCCTTAAGCAATTTCAAGACGAAATAGAGCTCCAGTGGCATATGCGGCCCACAATGATTACAAATGCCTATGTGGTAAACTATAATAAAATTTATTTAATTGATGATAAGGCTTACTACGATAAGGCGGGGCGCTGTATTGATGATTCATTGGCGCATGAGTTAACCCATTATATTCAAGTTAAATACAAAGGTTGGTCGTTAGATGGCGATGAAGGCCTCGAGTGGGACGCCGTGGAAGTGCAAACTTGGTTTCGTGAGAAATTCTGTAAAATTGACTAATGTATTTGGGTACCCGGTTCCCTTTACAGAAGCGTTGCGTATAGCCTCTTCATTCGTGTCGTAAATCAAAACCTAAGTGACGAGCCCATATAAAAATGCAGGATTTACTAAAGGTTGCGACCTTCGCAGAAGATTTTTTAATCTATAAGCAAAGGAACTTCGATAATCAGGCATGAGCCGACATTGAGTTCGGTTTCAACCCAGGCAAGGCCGTTCAATTTCTGGGCTTCTACAATAATTGAGTTTAAACCTACGCCTCGTCCTGAAATTTCACTAACTTCGCTTTTGGTTGAAAATTCTGGCAAAAACACGGCCTGAATCAGTTCCTTGGGATTTTCTTTTATATGGTTATTCAGCCCCAGCTCTTTAAGTTTTGCGAGAATTTTTTCAGGATCAATTCCTTTTCCGTCATCGCTTACGCTGACTCGAAGCCACTTGTTTTTTTCGCGGCTAAAGGTTTCGACTTTAATCGAAATTTTTCCGTACTCGTCTTTTCCCATTGCGAGCCTTGCTTCAGGTCGCTCAATTCCGTGGTCAATGCTGTTTCTTATGGAGTGAACCAGGGTTTTCAGCAAGGAGTTGTATTTTTCCGGAAGTACTTTGGTGTGGCCGCCGATTATTTCGAGAGGGTGGATTAATTTATCAAGTTTAAAAGAAAGGTCTTCGACGAGATCAAAGTACTGATGAAGAAGCTCGCCGACAGATTCAGTAAGAAGCTCCTGTGAAAGCGCTGATTTGACGTCGCCGCTGCCGATATTTTCAAGCATAGTGTTAAGTACGGAATAAAAGAGTTCGATTTTTCGGCCTTTTTGGCTGCGGATGTCTCCCAGTAAGTACTCGTGTTCCGTCAAAAATTTTTCGTAAGAAGATTGAATTTGCGCGAGCGAATTCTGAATATCGGTTTTTGTTACTTTGGAATCCGGGGTTTTAATGGAATTAATTAAATTTTCTGCGTTATGGCAATCTGAAGAAACCGTCCATAAGTGAAAATTGGCCGTGGTGCCTTTTAAATTATGCAGTGATCTGTACATTGAAATATAATCAGGTTTTTCACTTTTTATTTCTTCATTTAAAAAGAGAAACTGATTAATCATGTCTTCATGTAAACCGAAAAAAGATTTTTTGTTTTTAACAAGGGTTAGTATTTTCTGAACCTGCTGCTGTTCATATTCGGCCTTTATCTGAGCGGAGATCAGGTCGGAAATGTCCGTTGAGACCATTATAATCTGTTCAATTTTTTTTGCGGAATCGCGAATTGGGAAATAAGTGAGTTTGATTGATTTTTTTTCGGAGTGGTTAAAATGTTTCGGTGCAAGTTCCATTAAGCTCTCGAGCGGAAATTTTTCTTCAAAAACCAACTCAATCCACTCGCGGAAAGTGGCCACTTTTTCATTCGGCACCTGCAGGACGTCCCAGATATTTTTTCCGGTAGGGTTTGTTTCGATGGTCTTAAGGCAAGCTTGTGACCAGATATCCAGACACAGTCCACTTTTATTAAAAACGACAAATCCCTGATTTAAGCTATCGAGCATGGCCTGATTCAGTTGGTTCAATGCCGTGAGCTGGGTGGTTCTTTGCTTAACGGCTTCTTCCAAATTATGGGAATATTTTTCAAGGCTTTCGTGTGCCATTTGTAATTGCTGAAAGATCGCTTCTTTTTTTAAAAGTTCGGATTTAAATTTATCATGAAGATCATTTTCAAGAGTGGTATCACGGATAAAGATCAACCAATGTTTTTCTGGATTCTCTGCAGGTTGAAATGAAATCTGGAGTGTTCCCGTTTTGTCATTTTGAGTAAAATATTTAAGTTCCTGATAGGGGGTGGGCTCAGTTATCAGATTTAAGTCTTCGAATGTTGAAATCGGCTGAGAAAATTTGAACAAAGTTTCAAATTTGGCAGCCTTTCTGAGCAAAGCTCTGGGTGAAATTTGTAAAAGATTACCACCGGCTTCATTGATATAAATTACAACGTGATTGATATCAATAACAAAGATTGAGTCTAGGATGGAGTCGAACACCTGGTATTTTAAATTCATACGTGATTTATTTTAGCGATTATGTCTTAAAAATCAAGGGAACGTCCGTCAAAATTTTTAAATTTAACTTTTTCTCTAAGCTAGACTCGTCATTTGCGGGTAATCGGTATATAATTTTGGTTTTGAGGTCAGTTAATTGCTGTAATTAACCAATTGAGCAGGAAAAAATAGAAATTAATGAAGATTCTTACGCCTGAGTCGGATATTTTAAATAAAATCTCAGAAAGTCTTCTGGCTAAATTTCCTATGGTCAATCTTGTTGATATTAATTATTTTTCAGGCGCGATACCCGCCAATTCAATTGTTGTATCGGATAATTTAGATTCCCAACAGGTTGTTGAGGCCTTCGGCGCCCGAGTTAAATCTCATTTAGTACAGTATAATAAAAATTTTTTCGATCTGGATATTGAAACTGCTGCCGCCTTAATAGAGAGTCCGGCTCGTTATTTTGAAAACCCGGGTCCGGTCGCTCTTGATCAGATCTATAAATCCAAAGTTGTGAACTTCATCTCGGTAAATGATAAAATAAACTTGATGAAGGATGTTGAATTATTTTTGACGGAAAATGTGGCGGGTTCCATACAGGACCCCGCACTTCGAATTATTGAAGAGTTGTATATGAATGCAATCCTTGATGCCCCTATTGAGGCAAGGAAAACCGATCAATCACAAGTTCAATTGCCAAAAGAAAGCGCGCAGCTGACTATCTGTCTATTTGACGCCTACCTTTCAATTACCTGCAGAGATCCCTATGGATCGCTGATGCCGGTGAATCTGATCCGGCGTTTGAATCAGGTTTATAAAGAGGGTGTCGGCAGTGCTATGCGGATGAACTCCGGACGCGGGGCCGGAATTGGGTGCGTGCTTATGTTTGAGCAATGTTCGGGGTTGTATTTCGGTGTTAAAAAGGGAATAGCCACTGTTGTGAGTGCGCTAATTCCATATAAATTGAGTAATAAACAGCGGGAAGAATTTAAAAAGAATCTTCATTTTATTGAGATGACTTAATCAAGGGGGCTGCGTGAGTAAATTTAATATCGTAATTAGCCAGGTTGAAAATAAAAAAACAGTACACATCGAAGGTGTTTTGGATGAAGATTTTATTTTTTCAAAATATCCCTTGTCGGAAGCCGACGAAGTGGAGTTTTTTCTCGGAAAGCTGAAAAACATTAATTCCTGTGGCATTCGTGAGTGGATCAACTGGATGGGCACAATAAAAAGTGTTAAAATTAAACTTATCGAATGCCCCAAAGTTATCGTCGATCAGATCAATATGGTGCAGGGTTTTATTTCTAAAAATGCCCTTGTTGAATCATTTTATGTTCCTTATTTCAACGAAGAAGCCGGCACCGAGAAAAATGTATTATTCAGTCTCGGTAAAGAGTACACCAACAGTGAAATAAATTTCCCCAAGGAAATTACGGATGAGAGTGGCCGGCCAATGGAGCTGGATGTGATTGAATCCAAATACTTTAAATTTCTTAAGAAGTAAGGGTACCTGGTTCCCTTTGCAGAAGCGATGCGTTAGTTTGGTCATTTTGAAACGACTTTTTCCCGATTAAAGATAGTTCATATTTACGAAAATGTGACATTGGTCGTAACCCACAGAGTCGGCAAAAGCTCGGTATCAACTTTCCGGCATGCAAATTGTCGTCTGAAACCAATGCGACTGAGAAGCAATGTAGTCTGCGGTGAAATCAATAGAATTTAAGTGAGAGCCTTAGTCCAGTAATTGTTATTTCGTTTAAGAAGCGGGGGATTAGGTACGGCGTACCTTTCTTACCTTTCTACCTTTCCATTATTTTCGGCTTAACGCATTTATGTTGGCCAATGCACTTGTTAGGAAATTAACTGTTTCATAGCAGTTGCAGCTTCCCTCAATTACGTCATCAATAAATATTACGCTTTTGATGAGTGAAGAATCGTCTTTAAAGGACCGCATTAAAGAGCGATCTCCTTCTGACATCGCTTTGAATTTAGCGGAATCTAAATTCATTTTTATACGATCATTCAATAAGGCATCATAAAGCAGATCTCGGTAGCTGGAGATCTGCGTATTGGTGCGGGCATTACAATTCACTCTTTCTTCACATGCAGGAAACATAATTCTGGCCTGTGCTAAAAAGCTCGAAAATAAAATTAGCGCTGCTAAAAAAGCTTTCATAAAGTACTCCTCGGGTAAGTCTTATCCAGTTTTTTAGTTTCAATTTACATGCCTCAGTGACAAGGCTTGCTCAATTTCCTAAATGCCTGAACTAACACGAGTTTTAGAAATTACGCCTAGCTGTAGGGCAATAGAAACCTTACAGCCAGACATAAATTGTCATATTTACACGCCTCTCCGTAACATTCAGGGGTGTGCCAACTTGTATAAAAATTCGTCAGTATTTATTGAGCGGTGATTTAAGTAGCCGCAACGCTGCAAAATCTTACGCATAAAACTGGTTTCATTGGAATAACCATAGCCCATTCTTTTTAACACTTTAATCTTATTATTAAGCCCCTCTGAAGCACCTGTTGTAAGTCTTGATGTGATGTAAGCTTCAATATTTTTTCGATATTTTCTAATCGTTTTTGCTAACTCCAGAAACGGCTTTAACTTTGATTCGCGAACAATCAAACACCAAGTCACCATTGCCTTACGAAATGCCTTAATTGTTTTCTTGTCCAGCATGGCGTGAAAACATTCAACAAGTAACATACCTGTATGTATTTCTTGATTCACATTCCGAAGTTTATTTAAAAGCTTAAGCTCTGCTTTTGACAAGTCTTTCTCTCTAGAAACTAGAATGAATCTGCGGTGCGGTTCCAGCATATTCTTGCAGAATTCATTTTTATTTTCTTTTGCTAGCTTAAACTCTGAACGGCGCACCTTATCAAAAGCTTTATTAACCGCTTGGGCCAAGTGAAATCGATCTACACAAATTTCAGCATTGGGACACTTCTTTTTGATCGCTGAAAAAAAGGGTTCATGCATATCAACCGCAAATCTTTCTACAGCTAAAAGTTGACCCGGTGATAACACGCTCATCGCCGTTGTTGTGAGTGCATTTCCATCACGACCTGAACCGTTAAACAAAACTTTTCCCTCCGATGGACATACAAGGTTTGTAATGAACTTTGCAGTCCATCTTTTGGCGAATAATCCTTTGCGCTCTTCAATGCGAATAGTTTTAAAATGAACCTCATCTGCACTTAAATATGAAACATCAATATCTTTGGGAAGTTTCATAAATTTCATCATGTATTCCATTCTGTATTGATCTAGATTCCAAAGGGTTTTTGAATTGCATTTTAAAATACGACCGACCGCTTCGCAGGTGATTTCTTCCATTAGACGTCCCGCGACTTCTGCAAAAGCGCACGTCATTGATGTGAATTTCGGATGAACCCAATCGGCTTCCGCTAATATAACTTTATTGCAGTCGTCGCAAATGGCTCTGAGCTGGTAAAAATTCAATTTTACTTCAGAGTATATCCCTAACGGCGGTGCCTTAAGTTCCTTAAATATCCATTCGTGAACACCGGATAATTGAAGGCCGCACTGACTACAGTAGCAATGCTTGCGATTCTGCCGCGCGACAATGACGGCACGCAGATCTTTTTTAAATAATTTAACATCTTCGATAATCACATCTTGAATGCCTAAAAACTGACTGATAATGTACTTGAAGTCCATCCCTTGGGCTTCCTTTCGTGGTTAATTTTCCTAGTAAAAAAATTAAACAACGAAGGTCCAAGAAGATGGACTTCTTTGTTTTCTTAACTCACAGCATTTACGAAGGCTATGGCTCAGACATCCTGTCTACTGAGGACTCTGTCCTCAGACTCCTGCTTCTCCCGGCCCATCACGGGCCGCGAGATCAAGATTTAATAATGCTAAAAACCTTTTGGGCACGATGCCCAAAAGGCCCCCGAGTCATGGAGGCGGGAAGCCTCCATGACAGGATGTCTGATGACTGTGTTTATAATTTATACGATTTACCCCTGGATATTACGGGGAACCAATATTGAGGCTCCGGTTTACTTCCGCGAAGCAGTGGTGACGGCTCGTCGAATGGGGCCCCAGACATTATACTACTTACAGAGTTATGTCAGAGCGACGGCAATTTCATCGCTCAAGCAATTCTTTGTCGAGAAGTATATTCAATCCAGTCAAAATCAGGTTTTTGCTGAGTTAGAAAAATCCCTGCAAAAGAAGCGGCTCAGCCAATGAAGAAAAAACCACTTTTCATTTTTGGAAGCCTCCGTATTGGGAACTTACAGGCGGCAGAAATTCACTACCGAATTTCGACTGAACGATCCGTAAAAGAAATGCTAACGTTTTCGATTCCCTACCCTCAATTGTTACGTCAATATGGCCTAATTGGCCTTGTTAGGCACTTTAAAGACTGAAAAAATTGCTAGAGAGTCGACTACGACACAAATTTGCTACATCTTTAAATGGGGTAGTGCTATGAGGGTAGCTCTAAAAAAGAGGTATTCGATGCGCTTTACACTACTAATTTCGTTTTTTGTTTCTTCGATTTCTTTTGCTCAGGTCAACCCGGAAACTGAAAGCTGTTTTGCCGCCGCTGTGCAAACCGCCGCCAATAAAGTTGCTAAAGATTCCAGAACCAAAGGTAGCGTGCTGAATGAAATCGGTTTTGTCGCTGAAAGCTGTGTTTATCACCATGCAACTGAAATGCTTAACTGTACAGATGGCGCAGGCACCGTTCAGTTCGAAGTTTCCTTCATCCGTTCAATGGCACTGAAGTCGTCGGGTGATTATCGTCGGATGACTTACGAGTTCGTCACCGGCACGCAGGGAGTGGATGTACATTACGAATTGTTCTTCCGTAAAGCCGTGAACTCAAAAAGCTGTATATACGAAAGTACCGAAATCTGGACTGAAGGCTTCGAAGAAGCCGGTAAAAAGACAGCTGAAGAAATCAAGCTGTGCATTGACGACTGTATTGCTGCTTTTGACCGGCCGAATGCACAGTTCAAAGCCTGCGTTGCAAAATGCAAAGAATAGTCTCTTAATCGGTGAATACCAAAGCGATTGTCCTAGCACTTGTCTTTGTAATGGGTGCCTATCAGTGGTGGACAGACCGGGAAGTTAAGCAGGCCCCCGGCATCCTTGTCGGTGTAGCCCCTGAACAAATTAATCTTGCCGATAATTCGCCGCCGCTTCCGGTAAAAGGTGCAACTATTACCCCGCTTGCAGACTATAAAATCCGGGCTCGTGTGCTGGGTAAGGAACGTTATTGGCTCGGTCAAAGTGCAACAGTTGTGCCGTATGATGTCGCGGTCGGGTGGAAAGAAATGTCAGACTCGAAAGTGCTGGAGCGATTGCACATCAGTCAGGCGGATCGTTTTTATTTTTACCGGTGGGACAGCGGTACTCATCTGGATCCTGAAGCAATGGTTAAAAACAGCGCGAATATGCATTTGGTTGCAGCCAACAGCGACGTAGCAGTAAAAATTAAAAGTCTCCGTCGTGGTCAAATCGTCAGCTTAGCCGGGCAACTTGTGCGCATCGTTTTCAAAGATGGTTCCGAAATCAAAAGCTCACTCAGTCGTGATGATACCGGGCCAGGTGCCTGCGAAGTCATGTGGGTCACCTCGATCAATGTTACAAATTACTGAGTTTTATTTTTTTAGTTCTTTACTTCATATTTTTACTCAGAAATAATTTAAGTATGGATATAAATGGATTGACGGATGCCGAGATTTTAAAACTCCGGTTCAAAGATTTGGCGTTGCCTCTCACCGGTACCGAAGTCGAAGGGCACATCAAACAGCTTTATGCCGAGCTCGAATTAAAGGGGCTGCAGTTCAGGCCTGATATTTTTCTTGGTGATGAGTGGTTCAGCCCCGAAGGTATGAATGCTATTTCAATTCCGTTTTATCTGGCGAACACGCGTTTAAAGAATCTTGAAAAGTCGCAGATGCTCGATGTTGAAGGCGGCACGCCTGAATGGTTCATGAAACTTCTCCGCCACGAAGCCGGGCATTGCTTCGATCATTGCTATCGTTTTTCAAAACGGAAAAAATGGCACGAAGTTTTCGGCTCGCCAAGTTTAAAATATCAACCCGAAACTTACCGGCCGCAGCCTTATAGCAAAAGTTACGTGAAACATCTCGATCACTGGTATGCGCAAGCTCATCCCGATGAGGATTTTGCCGAAACCTTCGCCGTGTGGCTGCATGCCGGGCGCGACTGGAAAAAAGAATACAGCCGCTGGCCGGTTGCGCTTGAAAAACTTGAATACATGGGACGTTTGGCGAAAGAAAGCAGCAAACTTAAAATTGTTGCCGAAAAAGGCCGGCCGCCGAGCGCCGTTAACCGCCTGACGACCCAGCTTGAAAAATATTATCAAAGAAGGCGACGCGAAAATGCCGACGACTATCCGGACTTTTACGATAACGATCTGAAAAGCATTTTTAACGGCGAGAAAACACTTTCGAAGCGCGAACATTCAGCCGGGCGCTTTATGAACCGGCATCGCAAAGCTATTATTTCCACCGTTGTTTGGGCCACCAGCGAACGTAAATACACAATCGATTCACTTGTGAAGCGGCTCATCGCGCGCTGTGATGAGCTTGAACTGCGCCTCGGAAAAAACGAAATTCAGACCACCATGGAAGTGGCAAGCTTTCTGACGAGTCTTGTAACGAATTATCTGTTCACCGGTAAATTCAAACGGAAGGTTTAAAAGATGAGATCACTTAAGGTTCTTCTTTTGTTCGATCTCTCAGTAAAAATTTCGCCGGAAAACTACGAAGAATACTGGAAAAACCCCGACTGGAAAACTGAAAAAGACGTACGCAATGCGCTTGTTAAAATAGGCCACGAAGTTGTGCCTTTCGGATTACACAACGACATAGAACCGTTTTTGCGCCTGGTGAAAGAACAAAAGCCGGATCTGGTTTTTAACCTGAGTGAGGCCTTTAACGGCAATCGTGATTTTGAACCTAATCTGACGGCGCTGCTTCAGCTGATCGGCGTGCCTTTTACAGGTGCCGGCCCCTTGGGGCTGCAGCTCTGTAAAGACAAGGGCCTGACCAAAGTTGTTCTCGGGTATCACCGTATCCGTACACCGCGATTTTTAGTGTTGAAGAAGTCGCGTCCGTTGCGCTCGCTGAAGAAGTTTCAGTTTCCGGCATTCATCAAGCCACTACAGCTTGAATCGTCTGAAGGGATTTCGCAATTTTCCTACGTTGAAAATGAAAAAGATGCGTTGGCACGAATGAAGTTTATCCATGAGCGTCTCGAGGTTGATGCCATAATCGAAGAGTTCATTGATGGGCGCGAGATCTATGTGGGCCTGCTCGGAAATGAAAAACTGGCGGTGTTTCCGCCGCGCGAACTGTTTTTCAAGCAGGTACCCGAAGACGAACCTAAATTTGCCACCTATCGTAGTAAATGGGATAAAGAATACCGTAAAAAGTGGGGCATTGATTCAGGTTGGGCCGCGCCGATACCCGAAACAACTTTACGTAAGCTGAATGAGGTCTGCAAAAAAATATACAGGCTGCTGCATATTCAGGGTTATGGCCGGATCGATCTCCGACTGAAAGAAAACGGCGAAATCTATTTTATCGAAGCCAATCCGAATCCGTCGATTTCCAAGCAGGAAGACTACGCCATGTCGGCCGGCAAAGCCGGGCTGGATTACGAAGAACTGATTGCTAAAATTGTTTCACTTGCGCTTGGCTAGTTGATCAATTGCACTTAATCGTACTTTCGGTTGCATCCTCGAAGATCTCGCGGTACTCCGATAAAACCTTCCTCAGCAGTTTAATCTGAAAAATATTCGGTTTGATATATTGGATATAAGTAATCCCGTCATGAAAAATAACCCGACATTTAATCTTGATTTGTTTGTGGTCACCTTTTTCTATCAGGTTATTAATAATAATCATTTCAAATTCACCATTATGAAAGTCGTTGGGCACAATTCGCTCACTATAGGTGCCAGTCAGTGAAATGTCTTTGGCGGTCGTCCGGAAAACAAGACCCTTCCGGTGCATCATAAGAAGTTCAATTTTATATTTGTCTTCGGTATTGCGTTTTCGAAATGCACTTGAAACACTCAGGCTTGAGAAATTCAGATTGAGCGGCAACCCTTCCGCGTCTTCCGTTGAAAGATCATCGCCATCAAACTGTTTTTTACCTTTCGGAACGAGGTTTTTGATTTCAACAATGTTGGTGTTAATTTCAGAAATGGTAGAGTGAATTTTCAGCGCCACTCGCGGTTCGACCAATTTCATCAGCAAGGTGCGGGTCTTTTCATACTCCAGCGGGTTTTCAGTGTCGGCAAGACTATTATAGTTGTTAGTAAACGGAGAATCATCGCTGCGCAGGAATTCATTGAGCTGTTTCCACTTCGTCCAGGAGCTGTTCCAGATCAGATATCGGTTTAGGTATTTGCTTTTGAGGCGTTGGATGGCAAATTGCGCGTCTTCAGTTGTCAGTCTTTCTGATTGAGTTTCACGCTTAGGATCAAATAGTATCCACAACATTCCCATGATTCATAGTAGGTCACATGGATGGTGATTTAAACTCAATTTTAGACATAATTCTATTAACGTATAAGCGACTTTCAGAGTATCAATTCGAGAAAAGTAACTGGCCCGTTGTTTACAATAAGCCAGTTTTAAAAACTATTTTAATAGGTCCAGAAATTGAACTCGGCGGGAATCAAACTCAATTTTTTGCGCCGCCAAAGTGGCATCGAAATCAGCGCGCTCTGCAGGTAGCTTCTCAAGAATTTTATCAAGTGCCACGGCTCTGTTGTTCAGCGCATCAACACGGGCATTGAGAGTGTCAATTTTTGCAAGCGCCTGAGCTTCTGTTACAGCGCCGGCTTCAAGACGACGTTGTGCTGCCGCTTTGTTACTTTGGGCCTGTTTCAGATTTTGTTGGTCTGAAACTAACTGTTTGCCGGTACTCGCAACCGATTCTGCTTTGCGATCCCAGTCATTAGCGGAATTAAAGCTTGAAAGTTCCTGCGACAGTCGGCTGACTTCCGAAGTGGCCTGACTGATTCGTGAAATAACCGAAGGCTTTTCGTTCTGCAACTGTGTCTGTTCGCTTTCCAGTCGTGGAATATCAGAAGTTCGGATCTGAGAAAGGCGGTTCTGATCATTTTGCACATCGGTCTCAAGACGATCATTTTCCCGTCGGGCCTGATTTTCAGCGTACACCAACCTGTCGTATTCACGGCGAACTTCCATATCAACCTGACGTTCGATCTGATTGATGCGAGAACCGATTTCATTCAGTCGGTACGAGAGCACACGATTTTCCTGTTCACGGCTAGAAATCTGCATGTTGGCATTGTTTAATGCACGCTCGAGATGACTGCAATCACGTGGAGGCTGAGCGCGGCACATTTGTAATTCACGGGCTATGCGGTCACGCTCAAAACGAACACGTTGCAAATCCGATTCACTTTGACGAAGTTGATTACTCATGTGCTGACGATCACTCTGTAAGCGCGAGTATTCAAAATGATTTCTGAGGCGGCTGTCACGTTCCCATGAAACGTTGAAGTTCGCGCGACGGCTTTGAGCATCTCTGAAGATTGAACGGGCGCGATCTAAATCACTGCGTTTTTGCGGAAGACTTCGTTCGATGTTTGTGGCCTCGTAATCCAGATTTGAAAGCTGTTGAGCGCCATCACGTAGTCTTGTTTCGATATAGGATAGACGATTTTGTGCTTCGCTCAATGTTGTTTGGGCGCTACTGAGTTGTCCGGTGAGGCGATTGTATTCAGGTTCAAGCGGAGCAAGAATAGCGCGGGCGGCATCGTAAGCTTTTTGCGAAGCCGCAATTTTGGCAGTCAAGACCGGGATCGCATTATCGATACTTGCAATTTCTGCCGTTGCATCAACCTGTTGTTTCTGGGCAGCGGAAAGTGTGTTGCGGGTATTCGGAAGTTCAACGTCCTGAATTTGATTCAGTTCAGCGCGGTTTTGCGCGAGTTCATCCATGTAGGGCTGGTATTTCGCAAGTAATTTTGCAAGATCCGCAGCGGCATTTGAAATGCTGAACGAAGCGCTGTAAGCCGCGTAGTAAATGGTGCGCAACTGGGTTGCTTTGTTTGCATCAATGCGGGTCGGATCAATAGACTCCGGAACGCCGGCCATAAATGCAGCATCAAAATCCGCATTGACGAGACTTTTGCCGCTGTTACAAGTGCTTTCCATCTGGCTAAGAACATCTTTGAATCCGCGAGTTGAAAGCTTCAGATCTTCAGATCTTCTGCCGCCAATAGCTTTAACCGAGAGGTTGCCTCGTCCGCTTCTAAGTTGTTCGATGAAGTTAGCAAGATTCTTCGGAACGCCCCAGAAGGTCATTTTACGACCGTCTAAATCAGAAAGTGCAATTGATCCTGCACCAGAAATAGAAGCCATGGCACCAGAACTCTTGTTCATATTAGTAATAAACTGAACCATGATTTCAACCGGTTTTTCAGGCTTGTTTTTAGCTTTTGAAATGGTGATATAGATATTGGAGCCAAAATTATCGCCGCCTCCGAAGTTGCTGTTGTTGGTTGAAACCGTACAGGTTTCAGCATCTGTGAAGTTCCAGTCGGCGACGGTGCCCGCCTGAGCCGATAAGCCCGCACTGAACATCATCAGCGAACTTAGCATAGTGATTTTTGTAATTTTTGTGATTTTTTTAGATTTGAAAGGGTTCATTAAATTACTCCTACAAAAGGGGGGTTAAAATTGTTAACGAGAGTTTGTAAGCAATATATACACCAATTTAGAAAGAAGCATAATGGCACCGCAACATCTGAGAATGATTAGCCAATGAGCACTTTGGTAAAATTTAGCTGGGTTTGCTCTTTTGTGACCACAGAAAAACGAGCATGGTCAGCACAAATACTGCAAAGCCTATTTTTACGGCAGGAGGCACGCTATCCTTTAAAAAAAGAAATGCTGAACTGAGCAGCATCATCACCGTTGCTAGCAATTTAAATTTCCGCTGAATAACGTGATTTTTCTGCCAGTCGATAATCGGCGGGCCAAAAATCCGGTGGTTCAGCAGCCACGTATGAAATTTGTCTGAGCCCTTATTGAAACATATTGCCGTCAAAATAAGGAATGGCATCGTGGGGAGCAGCGGCACAAAAACCCCGACAATACCCAGCAGCAGGAAGAAAAACCCGACCGTTAAATAAAAATAGCGCATTAATCCGGCCTGCATTAGTTAAGGATATCAAAGATTCTCAAATTAAGACAGAGTGTAAAAGTAGTTGAAAGGCACATGGGGTACGGTAAAAGTCTGGCTCGATAAAGCATTAAAGACCCACAGTTTAGAATAATTTGGGTTCTTTTTAATATATTTGACCTTTAAAAACGGCCAAGACATCATACAAGCCGAATACCGAACAGGAGTTTATTATGATAAAGGCCGCATTAATTTTGTTTTGTTTTTCATCTGTTTTTGCTACCGAGCCGAGCTCTGAAATTCCGGCAAAACGTGAATTCCCCCTCAGCACAAAAGTAAGCCCGTGCGAAAATTTCCATAAGTATGTCTGTTCGGAGGCTGAAGCGGCGTTTAAACTCCGTGAAGATCGCAGCCGCCATACTTTTTCATTCAGTGATTCATCTGAAAGAATCTTAGAAGCTAAAAAAACTTTTTTTGCCGAAATTGGCAAGCAGAAAAATCTAAATCCACGTTCGCTGCAGATTAAAGACAACTACATGGCCTGCATGCAGGAAAAATCCGGCGCTGTAAATGAAAAGACGGCTCTTAAAAAAATGCACACCGAACTCGATGCGCTGAAAACCCCGGCCGAATTCGCCAAATATCAGGTTCAGCAAATAGCTAAAGGCCGAACTTCATTTATTGGCTTTGACGTTTATTCAAATCAGGACGAGCCCACGATCAATGATATGTACATCAATGTTGAGTTGATGAACCTTCCTGAACACACCTATTATGAAAATGCCGCGCTCATGGTCGAGTATAAAAAACTCATTGTGGATTATTTCAAAATGACTGAACCGAAGGCGCTGGAAAATCAAATCATTGAGCGGGCAGATAAGCTTATCGCGTTCGAGCGCAGTTTCGTTAAGATTTTTCCGCACCCTGAAATCAGAAGACAGCGCTGGTCTGAAAAACGTCAGGAAAGCCAGACGGAATTTCTGAAAAAGTATCCGTTACTTTCAATGAACGAATTCTTAAAGCAAACGCCGCAGAAAATCTGGGTGCAGAACTCACTTCCCGAAGCGCTGGAATTTTATAATAACTCTTTGACTGCCGAAAATCTGGCAGTTCTGAAAGATTTTTACAAGTACAGCATCGGCAGCAGTTTAATCGACGACAGCAATCCGGATTATTTTAACAAGCAGTTTGCGTTCGGTAATAAATATTTAGGCGGCCCGGTCGTCAGATCTGTCCGGCATGAGCGCTGCACACGCAAAGTCATGAATACCTTCCCGAAAGAAATAGACCAGTTATTGATGCAGAAACTCTTTCCGAATTTTCCAACTGAAAAATTCAAACTCGTGGCCAGCAAAATCCGCGAAAGTATTATTCAGGGAACCAAAAACAACAGTTGGTTAGAGCCGGAAACAAAAGCCAAAGCTGTTCTTAAAACCGAAAAAGCCAAATTGTATCTTGTAAAACCTGAAACCGAAAAAGAATGGGATTTCATTGCAGTTAAAAAGTATTCGCAGAACGATCGCTTTGCCAATGCGGAACTGTTCGGAAAAACCGTACTTGCAAAAAAACTAAAAAGTCTAAAAACCGGTGCCAATCTTGAAGCTTGGGACATGGGGCCCCTTACCGTTAACGCTTATTACGATCCTTCCGCGAATAAGTTTGTTATGCCGATGGGTATTTTACAATATCCGTTCTTCAATGCCGAAGGTGATATTATCGAAAATCTCGGGGCCGTGGGTGCGGTTATCGGTCATGAACTCGGGCATGGAATTGACGACCAAGGTTCAAGATACGATGAAGCCGGCAAGTTAAAGCAGTGGATGACCATGAAAGACCTAAAAGAATTTTCGAGCCGCGGTTATAAGATGATTGATCAGTTTAATAAAGCCGGTCACAACGGCGTTTTGACTTTGGGTGAAAATATCGGAGACCTCGTGGGGCTTACGTTCGCTTATCAGGCGGCCTTTGCGCAAAATAAAGTCAGCGTTGATGATCAGAAGAAACTTTTCATTGCTTATGGCCGCTTGTGGTGCGGAGTAGCCCGGCCAAAGGCCGAAGAGTCTCAGCTTAAAACCGATCCGCATGCTCTTGGTTGGGCCCGTATCAATGAACAGGTCAAACATCAAAAGGCATTTGCCGAGGCCTTTGGTTGTAAAAAAGGCGATAAGATGACTCTGTCCGATGATGATCGCATTAAGATTTGGTAAAAGCTGTAATGACCGCTGAAACCGTACTTTTATTTGGTGGCAATTCTGAAGAACGGCTGGTTTCGGTGGCTTCGGCGCAGAATCTGGCCAGTCAGTACGAGTTTTCTGAACTTATTTTTCAGGACAAAACCGAAAGAATATTCAGAATAACCAAAAACGAATTATTTGCGCATCAAGATGTTTTCCGCAGTGAATTTATTCCGAAAAGTACCGCCGTGGCAGAATCCCTTCCGGCGGCAATGTATTTCTTCAGAAATAAAACTGTCTTTCTTGGCTGGCATGGCGCTCACGGTGAAAACGGGGAAATTCAAAAATTGTTTGAAGCCGGAAAAATTCTCTTTACCGGATCGGGTTCCATTGCCAGCAAGGCGGCCTTTGAAAAAAATCTGGCAAAGGCGATTATCTTGAACGTGGGCATTAAAGTTCCGATCGAACTCAAATTTAAGACCTGTGAAATTAAAAACCTGAAACCGCGATTTGAAAATTTTCTTAAACACCACGGTAAAGTGGTGTTTAAGCCGATCGGCAGCGGTTCCAGCTACGGCCTGCACATTGTGACAAGTGAAGAACAACTTGAAAGAGCCATAGCGACAATTGCGCTTGATACTTTTGAAGATTATCTGCTTGAAAATTTTATCACCGGCCGCGAATTAACAGTTGGGGTCGTGCAGGACGGCGCAGAGCTGATCTCACTTCCTGCATCGGAAATTATTGTTGAAGAGGGGCACTCGTTTGATTACGAAGGCAAGTATCTCGGTACGGCCGCACAAGAAGTTACACCGGCAAATCTCACGCCTAGTGATCTTGAAAAAGTTCAGCGGCTGGCACTCGAGGCTCATATCGCGCTCGGCTGTTACGGCTATTCGCGAACCGACATCATCCTGACCAATGACGGGCCCGTTTTTCTTGAAACCAATACGCTACCGGGGCTTTCCAAGCCTTCATTTATTCCGCAACAGCTGCTGGCAGCTGATATCCCTTTCCGGCATTTCATAGATGCCCAGCTCCAACTTGCAAAACTTCGCTATTCCGATAAACTATAGGAATGAATCAAATAGATAATTATTTTCGTAAGTGCAGCACCTGCAAAAAAGAAATCGGTTTCAGAACAAAATACTACGAGTGCAGCGTTTCAACTTGTACCGGTCAGCGCACCGGCTATGTTTTTTGTTCGGTCAGTTGCTGGGAAGTTCATTTGCCCGGTGCCAAGCATCGTGATGCCGGTGCAATCGAAAAGCTGTCGCCGGCAAGCGCGCACATTCATGCGGAAGCGGCCGGACCGAAACGAATTATTATTTCAGGTAGTGCGCCTTCGGTAGCGGCTGGCGGAAAAAAATCTTCGATGAGCAATGAAGTACTGGTTGTTGTGTCAAAAATGAAGCAATACATCCGCGACATAAGCGAATTTAATACAGCTGAAGACGTCAACCAGACGCTATCAGAGATTATCCGGGCGGAATGTGACAAGGCGATAGGCAAAGCCCGGGCGGATGGTCGTAAAACCGTGATGGCCAGGGATTTTAAGTAATAAATATCGGGCTCTTGGTAACGCAACGCAGTATAATTATTTATTTTTCTGCCTAGAAATTAGTTTAAGCCATAAGAATCTCTTATAATCGTTGTAAAGTTTCATTACTTTCAGCATCAGTTGGCTTGTATTTTGGATCTGGACCCAATTTGGAACCCCCAATTTATGACAGATATTTTCACTTTTTCAGTTTCCGCTAAGTTCTTGAAACTCCAACAAAAAATAATTTTGATTTTGGTTCCATTATGGGTTTGAATCCATCCCGTTAGGCGATATGCCTACAAAGATTTACAAAATTACCTAAGGAAAGAGGGAATTATGAAATTAGCATCTTTAATAGCATCATTGATATTGCTAGCTAGTTTTGCACAGGCGAAGGATCGATTTCTTGTTCAGTTTAAAAGCGAACAAGGTTTCAAGGCCATGGAATCATACTTTAGCATGGAGTCTAATTCTTCTGTCATGCAGAAGTCTTTAGGTAATATCCATGCCATCGTATTGAAAACAAAAAATGTAAATCTAATTGATCGCCTGAAGAATCATCCTGAAGTTGAATACGTTGAAGCCGAATATTTCAGACCATCTCCAAAACCTACAAATGGTTATAAAATTTCTCGTGTTAACTTTAATTTGTTTGAAAGAGCTCGTCACAATCAAACGCCAAAAACAGGCGCTGATTTCACAGGTACTCCGGATTTCAAAGCCGGTGAGGCAACGCCATGGGGCATCCTGGCAGTGAATGCCGGCGATGCTTGGGCTCAATCAGGAGCGGGAGTTAATGCACGGGTTATGGTTTTAGATACGGGTATCGATGCAGCACACCCTGCGATTGCAGCTAATTTTGAAAAAGGAAAAAACTTCACTGCAGGTGCGGACGGCAAAGTTGTAGACACTGATTACAACGACAGTGAAGGCCACGGAACTCATTGTTCTGGAACTATTCTCGGTGCGTACAATACTCAAAACGGATTCACAGGCGTTGCTCCAAAAGCAAAATTGTTAGTGGGCCGTGTTTGTGGCTCTGAAGGTTGCAGCAGCATCGCAATCGTTGAAGGTATCAACTGGGGCATTCAGGAAAAAGTTGATGTTATTAGCATGTCTCTCGGTGGACCGGTTGGCGGCGCAGGCGAAAAAAATGCAGTTATAAAAGCCGATAAAGCCGGTGTTGTTGTAGTAGCCGCTTCAGGCAATGGCGCTGACGCTCCTACCTACTCTCCAGATAAAAAAGATCCTAAGTGCGGTGGCGCAGGAAATCCTTTCGCACCTAACATGTGCGGCGTTAGCTTTCCGGGGGCTTTCCCGACAGTTGTTGGTGTAGGCGCAGTGAATGTTGCTCTTGAAAAAACAAACTTCTCTCAATGGGGTCCAGAGCTTGATATTACCGGTCCGGGTGCAGCAGTTGTTTCTGCTGTCCCTCGTGGAACTGGCCGTGAGAGCAAAGTTGAATTAGTTATTAATGGCGTTACCAGACTAGTTAAGAGTTCGGCATTCGGTGGAACTGAATTATTTGCGGTTCCGGTTATTAATTCCTTAGTTGCTATTCCGGGTTTTGGTAATCCTGCAGATTTTGCTAATGTCAATGTTGAGGGCAAATTTGCCCTCATCAGCCGTGGCGAAATTAAATTTGCTGATAAAGTTAAGAATGCGATTGATGCAAAAGCTGCTGGCGTGCTTATTTACAATAACAAACCTGGATTAATGCAGGGTACGTTAACAGAAGACGGTTCATTGCTAAATATTCCAGTTGTTATGATTGAACAGGTTGATGGCGCAGCGGTTGTAGCGGAATTAACAAAAGGCACAGTGATATCAGCGACAGTTTCAACTACTCCTTCGGACTACACAGCTTTCGACGGAACTTCTATGGCAGCTCCACACGTTGCCGGGGTTGTTGCTTTAATCCGATCTGCTAATAAAAAGCTTACTCCAGCGCAAGTGCGGTCTATTTTGACTTCAACTGCGAAGGCGCTTGCGCCAAATGATACGAATCAGTTCGGTGCGGGAATTGTTCAGGCAGACGCGGCTGTTAGAAAAGCTGTCGGCCAGTAGTTTTTGAGTTTTAGTTGAATGTTTGAAAGGGAGTTCGGAAGAGCTCCCTTTTTTTTTGGGTAGCGGCTTTGGCTTGAAGTTCTTGTAATGGTGAGTCGCACGCCATCCTCAAAGAGTCCAATTTTAAAAATCGTTTGTTTTTCGGATGGTACTCCTGAATTGCGTAGCAATTCAGGAGTCAGTTTTTAGATGGGAATTTCAATTATCGGAAAATTGGCTAGGGCGCTTGTTAGAAATTTTTCTACAGCTTGTTAAAGATTGCTTTGAATTGGTCGAGCCACGCTTTAAAATATTTGATGTCGTCTGATTTGAAATCTACAACAACTGTTCCGGCTATCATGTCATGTAGGGTTTGTTTTTTTTCAGTAAAGGGCTGCATCAAAAAGCCTACATAAAGCAGAACCAGTGAGAGATAGCGGCAAAAAAAGCGAAGGACGCCGGTTTTGTAACTTATTCTTTCTCCGCCTACGCCCACAACGGTCATGCCCATCAGGGCCTTGCCCGGTGTTGCCGACATGATCGAGCTTTCAAAGATCGGGTAATAGAGAAATCCTAAAATAGCACCCGCAATCAAGCTGGTGGTGTAGTTGCGCGACAGCCCGGTAAAGACAAGTGCAGGTAGGGCCAAGACAAGCGAGTCGATTGCCAGGGCTACTAAACGTCGCCAAAAGCCTGAATAGTTCATTTTCTGTTCCTTTAAAATGAGGTGGAGAGATAAATGCTGTAGTCTTTTGAATCATTCTTTATAAAATAAGTTTCAAGCTTGTTATCGGCGGCATAGTCCGGCCCTGTAATTGTGGTGAATTGATGTAGATTGCATTGTAGTCCTAAATTGACCGACTGAAATAATCTCAACTGCAGGCCGGCCTGATAGGATGGTCCGCTCAACTTAAAACCCTGCAAACCCGAGCTGTCTTCAAGCGTGAAATTATTCTGAAATGAAGTACCAAGATACATTTTCACGGGTCCGAGTGCGTTTACGCCAAGCTGAACAGCGCCGATGGTGTGAGAAAACTTGATTTTCTCTGGTTGGCCCGAAATTGTTGCCTGACCGGAAGTGGTTTCGCCGGCAAAGTTCAAATCAACACCCATTAGGCTTCGGTAGCCGATTTTCAACCCGATGGTCGGTACACTTGTAGAATTCATTTCTAGGGATGAACTGGCTAAGTCGGTCAATTTTATGGTTTCGGTTTTGGCACCGAGATAGGGTTCGACAAAATATCCCGCCTCTGCAAAGCCGGCTGTAAAACTCAGGATGAATATCAATGATGTTTTCAAAAATTTGCCCCCAATTCTATCATTTTACTTTAGCGTTAACTAAAGTGATTAAGAAATAGAATTCCAAAAACCCCATGGCTTAAGTCTTGTTCTCAAGTCGCAAAATTCAGCGCGTTATCCGGATTTTAACATCTTGAATTCAGTCTGAAAAAAGTGTCTTCTTCCTGTGACAGCTAATGTTCCCAGTTATATGCGAGTGATATGGTCTCGCGTTTCTACCAGGCCCCGTAAATGCCTGACTAAATGGAGTGATATATGAGATTAATGAAGTCTATTAGTAGCCTTGCTCTTGTCCTAGCATTCGTCTTTTCACAAAATGCCCTTGCGGAAGGTAAATTCCCATTGGGTCCCGTTGCGAGCATGACTCCCGGCGAGCTCTGCCAAGATTCGCCTGTTAGAAGATATCCTGAAAACATCGTTTACTGTGAACGCAATGTCGATACTTCGCTGAAAAACCAGATCATCAAAATGTACGATGAAAATTTCGGCTATAGCATTCGCTCGATGAGTCGCGGCGATTTCAAGATCGATCATTTCGTTCCATTGAGTATCGGTGGCAGCAACAGCATAGATAATCTCTGGCCTCAGCATAAGAGTGTTTACGGTATTACTGACGACCTCGAGCAGGTGTTATTTGATAAAATTTCTGCGGGTAAGATCAAACAGGATGAGGCAATCCGGGTAATCCGAGAAGGCAAACTTCATCTGGAGAAAGTTCCTGATTTGATTAATTACGTGAACGGCCTCTAAATAATATTCAGCCCAGCCTCTTGATTAAATGATAGCCGAACCGGGTTCGAACGGGAGTCTTGGTTATTTCGCCGATTTTTAGCTCCAATGTAGCCTCTTCAAATTCCATATCGGCCTGGTCGATTTTGAATTCTCCGAGGTCTCCGCCTTTTGCGGCAGACGTGCAGGTGGAAAATCTTCGGGCCAATACTTCAAAATCAGAACCTCCATGCAGCTTGATGAGCAGATCTTCGGCTTCGTATTTGGCTTTCAACAGAATGTGGGCCGCCCGATAGGATTTTACTTTCACGGGGTCAGTTCCGGAGCGGCTTTCAGGCATTCATCATATTCGTGAACCAATTTTTCCATAATTTCCCGGCAGGAAAGAATATCTTCAACTAAGCCTACCGACTGTCCGGCGCTCCAGACAGTTTTCCAGGATGGTCCGGTTGCAGCGCGTTCGAGAGCTCTTGAGCCCAGAAAATGAATGAGCGGCACGATATATTTTTTTGTTAATTTACGGTCTTTCAGTGCCTTAAAATACCAGGGCAGATCAAGACCGATTTTTTCGATATATGGAGTATTAATGACGGCGGCCGGTGTGCCCGATAATCGCGTCGTCATGACGATATCTTCAGGTGTTGCGCGCACTACTGCGTCTTTGTAGGCCTGATCAACACCGGCCTCTTTGCAGGCGATAAATCGTGTACCCACGCTAACCGCTGATGCGCCAAGCACCAACATTGAGGCCATGGTTGCCCCGTCGGCAATTCCACCGGCGGCAATTACGGGTATAGAAAGTTTTTTCTGAAGCCAACTGATTAGAACGATCGGCGAGATGGGCCCGGCGTGTCCACCAGCGCCGGCCGCAACGGCAATAACGCCGTCAGCCCCCAGATCCTGAACTTTTTTTGCGTGCTCGAGGTTGATAACATCGCAAATTACTTTTGCCCCTTGCTTATGGGCTTCGCGAATAACGTCTTTAGGCGAGCCAAGTGAAGTTATGAAAAGTTCCACGCCGTGTTCGAGTGAGGTTTTAATATCGGCCGGCGCGCGCGAGTTACTTTTGTTAACGATAATGTTAACGCCGATCGGTTTTTTTGTACGGTGTTTAATTTCCTTCAGCGCTTCAGCAAATTTGGCTTCGGGCCGGTAGTTTAACGATGGAAAAGTGCCGAGGCCGCCGGCTTCGCTGATCGCAACCACCATATCGGTGTTAGACACAAGGAACATCGGTGCTCCGATAATCGGGTATTGAATTTTCATCATTTTCGTAAAAGTGGTTTCAATTTTCATTAAACACATTTAAGCTCTAAAGCAAGCATGAGTAAACTTCAAAA
>JANPPN010000115.1:0-8087 GCA_031428535.1 Bdellovibrio sp.
GTAGCGAAAAGATCGCCCAATGACTGATCGTCCATGTTAAATGATAAATTGCCTACGTAGATTTTTTTTCCCATTAATTCCTCCTCGGATATGGTGCCAACTAAAGAGGAGAATTAACAAAAACGCTATTTCACTCGAAAGATCGACTAATTGAACCTTCATACTACACGAGTTGGGCTCATCTACCTAGTGAATTTAATGACTCGACCAGCTCCGCCGTGATTGGTCTCCGGCTCTTTTCTGGCGGGACTAGCCTATCTTATAGTCAGAAAAAGTGCTCTAATGAATGTTCCTTCCAATTTTGCCCCAAAGGAAATGTTCAAATTTGAAAACCCGAGCCTACTGTCCGAACATGAATCATGCGCGCATTATGGTCTCGATCCAGTACTGCCCCACCTGCGGCGAAAAATTCAATGTTGCTTGCGAAAGTCCACATTGCACCGACAGCAACCACAATCTTAAAAGAAAAGACCGCGACGGTTTTTGTTGTGATTGCGGCTTACGGCTTTCATCGACTCTGAAAAAGAAAAGTGAATGGCCATAGCCCCTCTGGTAGTTCCTCTGGAAAAATTATAAAACTATGCTCTACGGCACGAATGCATTTCGCATCATACGCCCGGAAACATTTCAGTCTGGATTATAAATTGCTTTTTTCGGTCAGTTTCGATTCATCGAGAATCGTAAAATTCTTGTAGTTTTGAGTGATAATTCCTTCTTTTTCGAACTGCGCAAGCGCGCGGATAACGGTTTCGGTGGTGGTGCCGGCCCACTCAGCGATTTCTTTGCGTGTCCATGTGGAGTTACAGAATTTTTCATTTAAGAATAATAGAGCATCGGCAACGCGCGCTGGAGCGCCCTTATCAATCTGATCAATCCACTTGGTTTCCGCCTGCTCAACATCCCCGGTGAGCTGATTGATCATCTTAAGGCTGAGTTCCGGATGGCAGTTGAACATTTCAATGACTTCTTTACGCGGCAAAAAACACACTTCGGTATTTTCCATGGCGATAGCCGATTTTTTATAGGCCTCGCCGTTGAAAAAGGTGTGGTAGCCCAGCAGCCCGCCGGTGCCCACGAGTCTGACCGTATGGGCATTGCCGTCTTCATTCAGGGTTTCAAGCTTAACAATACCCGTACGAACCGAAAATAAACCCAGCGGCGCATCACCGACTCTGAAAACCGCATCACCCGTTTTATACTGATAATCTACTTTTATCTTGCTGATGATCAATGAAATTTCGTCGGACGTTGAGCACATGAAACCTTTGTTTTTAGTTTCACATTTATTACAATCGGTGGTGGTGTGCTTAGTGATATCTTTGGGTTTCATTTTCCTAAGCTACACAACCCGACCGGCTTCGGTCAAATGTCAGTTTGAGCAGTTCGAAAAGCTGGTCAATCAGAAATAATTCCGCGGCCCTTTAACGTGGCCTCAAGTTTGGCGCGGTAAAGTCTTGTTAGCGCCGCTTCTGCTTCGGGGCCTTCGATGACTCCGAGGGCCTTTGCGATCGCCTCCAGCGTTGACATTCCGTATTCTGTGGATTCAGCGCGTAAATGATGAAGTGCCGTGTTGGGAGTTGTGATTTTTACGCGCGGAATGTCATTTAGTTCCTGATGCCTTGTGGCTACTTTTGAAGCCTGACGCCAGTTTCCGTCGGGCACAATCAATTGCACCGGTTTTTTGATTGTTTTCATAAAATCACTGTTCAGTTCACGCGCGTCTTCAGAAGGGTAAAAAAGCAAGCTCTGGTAACCTGTAGTTAAGTCGGGCGTAAGATCGAGATTTTCGCCGATGATGCCGCGGATTTTAAGACTGCTGTTCGTGAGCGCTTCAAGCGCAAGCCGCCCGCTGTTGGTGGTACGCTTAAGTTCCTTCGCGTGAACCACCAGCAAAACGCGGGTTACGAGGTTCAGTGTTGGGATCAGGTCGCAAATGCAAAGCGCCGGATTCAGACCGCAGCGCGGACATGGCATTTTGGTTTTTCGCTTACGCAGATGTTTCATTATTGGCTGGCCGGAACGCGACCCTGAATTTTGGCTCTGAAAAATTCTTTTTCAATCTTTTTATAAGCTTCGTATTTAACGTTGGTGCCGAGAATGTTGGCCTGTTTCTGCACGTATTCCTCTTCAAGCTCTTTCAGTTTGGCGATGTCGTTTTTTACTCTGGATTTTTTTAAGGTCGGAACACTTTCGCTGATATTCTGCACCAGCGCGTTTGAGTTGGAAATAACACTGATGACCTTTTCTTCTTCAACTTTCCATTGGCGCAGGAAGTAGCGTGTTGCGTAAGTTACCCATTCCTGCTGCACACGGGGATCAAGATAAATTTCGGTGAAGCGCTCGGTAAATAATGTGGTTTCAACGTAATTGTCGTAATACTTGTCGGATTTAACCGGCACGTATTTATTTTCGATGTCGCGCCGCTTGTTATCGAGTGCCAGTTGCGCCATCTCTTCTTTTACCGGATCAATATGAATTTTGTCATAGATGAATTTGCCGGCGAAAATCAGCACGAGGCCCATCATAAAGCCTTTCGACATCAATGAGTAATCTTCTTTGCGCTTGCGGTTTTTCCAGTTTTCGAGTTGCTGGGCGTGTTTGGATTCCGAACCCGTGTTCAGCGCCCCTTTAATCTGAATCACCGAATTGATCAGTTCGAAATTCTTTTCAAAATTAAATTTTTCGGTGCCGGTTTTTGCTGCCAGCAACTCAAGCTTGGTGGCAATTTCCTGCGACAGATCCACACTGAAGTTTTTAATCGAGTCGTTGTGGGCATCGCGGATTTTTTGCAGCTCTTTAAGCTCATTCGCCTTGTAATCATCGAATTTCTTGGCTTCTATCACTTTAAGACTGGCGTACTCTTTTTCAACCTCGGATTTGGCCTTGATTTTAGAGTCTTTTACCTGATCGTTCAGTTTGAAAAGTTCTTCATCCAGTATTTGTTTCTTTTCACTCATAATGGAGAACAGGTTATTAAGCTTGGCCAGCTCTTCTTTAGCGCGCGTAATTTCGGTCAGAGCGGCATTCTTGGTTTGATTAAAAGTGGCCAGTTCATTTTCGATGACCTTATGGCTTTCCTGCGTTTCTTTAAAAGAATCCGTAATAATCTGCAAATTTTCCTTTTCAGCCTTCAGCAAACTTACAACTTTGCTCATTTCAAGCTGCGCCTGGTCTTTTAAAACTTTGGCATCCTTGAAAACCTTTTTGGCTTCTTCGATGGCCTCTTGGGTTTTGACCAGTTCCTCACTGTAAATCCGGGCTCTTTTGATGTGTTCATTTTTTTCATTTTCAAAATCGTTCTGATACGCGATTTTTTTCTTCAGAACGTCAGTTTCGGCATCGGTTAGTAATTTATGGCGCTCGGCAAACATGTCCGACCGGGTTTTTTCGATCGAAAGATCAAGCTTCATCTTGTTCTCTTTTTCAAACGTCGCCATCTGCTTTTCTTTATCTTTGCGGATCAGGTCGTCGTGCTCTTGCCACTGACGCTGAATTTCCTCATTGGCCTGCAGGCGTTTTCCGTCGAGCAGCACTTCGGTATCGGTGCGCAGTTTTTTGAGCTCTTTGCGTGTGGTGTCAAGCAGGTGATCCACCAGTTTCTTGTATTCGGCATAGGCTTCGTCGCTGGCTTTCTTAGATAAAATCCGCGTGTCATTGACGATTTTACTTTTGGCCACTTCGGCACTTTTTATAATGGCGTATTTTTGATATTCAGCTTCCTGAATGATTTCTTTTGCATGTTCGCCCGGGTTTTTATACTTCGGCAGATCCAGGCCCACGTTTTTAAAATTGATCCGGTAGTCTTCCTCGCTTTTCGGAAAGGCCGAAAGGTTCATCAGCTTATTGAATACCGGAGCATCGGTATCTGCGTTTTCAGGTTCGGGCTTTTGCTCAGCACGAGCTTCTATTTTTGGCTCAGGTTTCTCGTCAAGGATTGCCTGAATCGACGGGTCAGGTTTAGGCTCGGGTTTGACTTCGGCTCTCGGTTCTTGGTAAATTTCGGTTTCGGCTTTTTGCCGAGACATAACATGAATAGGTAATTCAGATTCTTCAGGCCCCGCATTGTATTGCTCGGTGGCTTCAGCAACTTTCGGTTCGGACGGCAAATCTGCGGTTTTGATCACGTCGGTATCTTCTGAAAGCGGGCCCAGTATTTTCAGCTTGACGGTAACAGCGCATTTTCCGAAAGACAGAACACAACTTTCCTGTACGGCAATGAAATTTTCAGGATTTATTTTGTAGCCGTCGATGTAGACGCCGTTCAGTGACCCCAGATCCATTACATGCGGCACACCGTTGACGAGTTTGATTTTCATGTGCTCGCGCGAGATCCCCGCGTCTCGGACCACGATATCAGACTTCCCGCCCCGACCAAAAATAGATTCAGACTTATCTATTTCATAAGTCTGAGTTTTATTTGGCAAGGTTGCCTCTAAAATAATGATCTGTTTCTTACTGCTCATTTAACCATTTTCGTCTTTTAAAATTATCTAAGCTGCCGACGCTCCTGATGATTTCTTGGTTTTTGCAATCTCTAGATTCAGCGCCTCTTCTGCAAGTGCCTCAACCGGATCGCGATTCTCGTTGAACTTATCGCCGCTTTTAGGAACAACATTGTTGTCGGAACGGTACCAGAGTAAATCGAGCGAATTTTCAAATCGATCCACCAGCGAGATGTAAATCCGCTCAGGCGAGAAACTGGTATTGATCACATGCAGGCTCAGTGAAAAACCGATTCCGGTAATAGATGAGGCCATCGCAAAACCGATTTCATGGAGGAAGGCGTCCATAATAGTTTTACTGCCTTCGATATCACCTAAATCCATACCTCCCAATTGCACAAGGCCGCCTTTGATCCCCAGGAAGGTTCCCAAGATACCGGCAACAACGAACAGGCCCGGAAGAATGGTAATCATGTCATTCAGCGCGCTCATCGGAATGACGCCGAAAACTTTGTTGAAACAAGGATTGTGATGCAACGTTGAGCGTGTGATCTGTTGCAACTTCGGGGTTTCTTTCGACCACTTCAGATGCTTCAGTTGCTTTAAAATGTCTTTTACGAGCCAGGCACAGCCCTGCTTAACCAGAAATACGCGGTCATTCATGCCCATGACATGGTCGACATTGCCGTTTTTGTTTCGGTCGCGGTAGGCGAAAACCTCATAGTAGGTTTTTTCAAGCATCTTTTTCGAAAGCGAATAGAATGAAACATCCTTCATTTCATCTGCGGCTTCGCTTTCGATGAATTTGTGCACGCGGTTTTCAAATTGCCGCGCAAACCACTCATGCCTTCGGACGGTGTAATAAATTGTCCACCGGAAGTAAGCTGCGAACAAAAACACCACTCCCATCGCGTAAGGCAGATAGCTGATGAAATATTTAATCGTGTTTTGCAGTAACTGTTCATTCATACGTGCTCCTTATTTCTTTTTATCCATGCTGAATCTAATAATAACTCTTTGCGACTTTTTACAATCGTTCTTTTTACAATAGGCTTCGATCGATGCAATATTCCGGTTGTCGGTTTTCATCAGGTCAAGAAAACTCCGGCCCGATACCTTTAAGTTCGGCACCAGCGCATCGCGGTGTTCGAAACTCATTTCGTTATTATCAAGAATGTAATTGAAGATGGATTTGGCCCGTTTATAACTCAAATCCATATTGTACTTCAGACCTTCGCGGTCGTCTGGTTTGTTCGAGTTGGGATCGATCACCCGGCCTTTATAGGTGGGCGAGGCAAAACCGATCACTTCAACCGACGAAATCTTGCTTGAAACCGTCTGGTTCCCGAATAAAGATTTTGAATAAACCGGCATGGCTTTTTGCAGAATCGCCCGCATGTCGGTGGTTAAGTTCGCCGAGTTGCTTTCAAAGTAAGATTGTCCGAAATCCAGTAAAACGTCGCCGCTTTCAAGATCGATGTCGGCTTTAACCCCGATTTTGTCGAAGCCCCGCTTTATTTCAGACGCGATATTTTTTCGCGCCTGCAGTTCTGATTTAACCACGGCCAACTGGCCCTCTGTATTTTTTAACTGGCCGGCTAACCCTGCAAGCTCACTCTGCAATTTAGCATTTTTGGCATCACCTTCAGCTTTGAAAGCGGCTTCGCGTCTTGCAATTTCGGCGTTGCCGAGATTTTTCTGATTTTTAAGTGCGCCTTCGAATGCCGCGCGATCGCCGGCCCGTTCAGCTGCGTACTTGGCATTCAGCGCATCCATCCTGGCTTTTGTTTCTTCGGCCGCTGATCCCAGTTTATTATTCAAACCTGCAATTTCCTGCCCTTTTTGCTCAAGTTCGGCTTCGGTATTTTTCAGCTGGCCGGCAAGGCCTGCCATCTGATTGGCCAACTGACGGGTTTTTGCATCGGCATCGGCTTTAAAGGCCGCTTCCCGTTTTGCGATTTCTGCGTTCGAGAGATTTTTCTGATTTTTAAGGGCATTTTCAAATGCGGTTCGCTCACTCGCTTTGTCGCTCTGGAATTTGGCGTTAAGCGCGTCCATTTTGGCTTTGGTATCGGCCTGCGCCGCACCCAGTTTTGTGTTCAGGCTTGAAATCTGCTGGCCTCGTTGTTCAACTTCAACCTGCGATTGCGCGAGTAGCCCTTTGGCATTGTTCAGCTGACTTTCGGTCTGACGAAGGGTCTGTTTGGCATTTTTGAGTTCGCCGATCGTATTTTGTTTCTGCTCTTCGATGTAAGCCACTTTTTGCTCGGCATCGGTTTTAAGTTTTTTCAGGCGGGCCTGATAGACCTTCTGGCTGACCTTCGCACTTTTATACGAACGCTTCAGCTCACTTACTTTGTTGTTTAACTGCTCGTTGATCTGGTTGATCTGGGCTTCCTTACCTTTGATCTGATTCTGCTTGGTGACGATATCCTGATTTAAATTCACGATTTTTTTGTTCTGGACCGTGATCTCAACATTTTTTTCGTCGATCACTTGCTCTTTTTCAACGATGACTTCATTGCGATTAACAACTTTCGTTTTTGCGAAATTTGATGAATTGATCATGTTGCGGACCATTTGCTGATATTTATTGAGTGCTTTTTCTTTCTGCGCATTTTCGGAGGCTTGTTTTGTCAGATTTTCTTTTTCGTTTTTAGCATCTTCTTTCAGGAGTGTCAGTTTATCCATCAACTCGTCGAACTCGTCTTTTTCATCTTTCGAAGCCTGTTTCTGCATGTACTGCTCTTTGACGGATTCATAAGTTTTAAGTTGATTTTCCAGATCCTGAATCTGCACTTTCAGTTTTTTGTTTTCAGTCGCGCTATTTACACCGTCGGCACCCGAGCGCAGACTTGCAACCACATAAAGTATTAGAAATATTGACGATAACCCGAGGAACAAATCCGAATTGGATGTCCAAAAGCTTTCGCCTGAATTGTGCTTTCCGCTGCGTTGATAATCAAAAGACATGGTAACTCCTAAGTCCTTACTTGCTTAACGGCTGAATTCCTTAATGAAATAAGCAAATATTTAAAAACCAGACCAAGGGCCAACCCGGGCCTTGGTCTGAAAGTGCCGATTTGAGACAAAAAAAAAGGCGTGCATCCTGCACGCCCTTTTTTCGGTGGTAATTAAATTGGTTTTAGTAGCGACTGCGCGGGCCGAAGCCCCAGGCGAGGTCGAGCTGTGCGATATCAATATCCCGATTGTCCGTGTTGATATCCCGCATCGCCCTGAGACCGATCCGCATGTTGGTGGCATCGCCGATAGTGGTTTCTTTCACTAACTGCAAACCGCCAAACATCGCGTCACCTTGGTTTGAAAAATAGTTTTTGCCGCGATCAAAGAACTGGTTGTAAACCACTCCGAGCTGCCATTTGCTTTCGAACTGATAGCGCGCGGCAAGTTCCATCACTGTAGAGCTGATACTCCTGTCAACTGCGCCGGCATCAATGAAAGTCTGATTATGGGCACCGACACCGATATCGTAAACGCCCCGGTCATTCAGTGTGTAGTAAGAACCGAGCAGTTTAATTGAACTCGGCACACCTTCTACCGGAATGGCGTCAACATTACCTGTGTATCCAGAACTTAACTCTGCATAGCCGGTCCAGCCGGTTGGCAGTATTCTTCCGGAATAAC
>JANPPN010000116.1:0-28756 GCA_031428535.1 Bdellovibrio sp.
TAATGATGCTTTAAAAACCGCAAAAGAAACTTCAAGCCAGGAAATGTCGAAGATTACCGGCGGCATGTCTTTACCGGGATTTTAATTGTTACATATACCCGCTTTAGAAAAATTAGTTCATGAGTTAAGCCGACTTCCCGGTGTCGGTCCTAAAACGGCCCAGCGTCTGGCTTATTATGTTTTGAAATCTAAAGATTCCTATCCGGCGCAACTGACAGAAGCTCTGCTTCGCGTACAGGCCGAAGTTCATTCATGTACCGAGTGTTTCAGTTATACTGATCGTGATGTCTGCAAATACTGCAGTGATGTTCACCGCAACAACGAAATTCTGTGCTTGGTTGAAGAGCCGTCCGATATTTCACGTATTGAATCGTCCGGCGCTTTCCGTGGTCGTTATCATGTTCTGCACGGTGTGATTTCCCCGCTTGACGGCATATCGGCCCGCGACCTGAAAGTTGCGGAGCTCGTCCAAAAAATAGATGACGGTCTTGCCGGCACAAAAAACGTGATCAAAGAAGTTATTTTTGCGTTTGACGCCGACCTCGAGGGCGACACCACGGCCCTTTACCTGACGAAAATTCTGCAGGGTAAAGGCCTGAAGATTTCCCGCATTGCCCACGGCATTCCGATGGGTTCAGATATTGATTTTATTGATGACCGCACCATGGGCCGCGCTTTAGAAAACAGAGTCGAACTCTAGGTGGAAGCTTAATGTCATTTATCAATCACAACGCCAAAGAGATTCACTGTAAGATTGTTTATTATGGGCCCTCACTCGGTGGCAAAACCACCAACATTCAATGGGTTTATCAGACGCTGGCGCAGGACCAGCGTTCAAAACTTGTGGCCCTGAACACCGAAATCGAGCGCACGCTGTTCTTTGATTTTTTACCCCTTGAAGTGGGCGAGATCCGCGGCTTTCAGACCCGCTTTCATCTTTACACAGTTCCCGGGCAGGTGATTTACGACGCTTCAAGAAAGCTCATCTTAAAGGGCCTTGATGGCGTGGTCTTCGTGGTAGATTCCCAGGCCGACCGGCTAGAGGAAAATATCGAATCCATGAAAAATCTCGAAAAAAACCTGCAACAACAGGGTTACAACATCCGCGAAGTGCCTTTAGTTATTCAATACAACAAGCGTGATCTTCCAAATGCGCTGCCGCTGAAAGATTTGCGTCGTCATCTTAATCTTTATAATGCGCAAGAAGTTGAAGCTTCGGCATTTGAAGGCAAAGGCGTGCTTGAAAGCTTTAAACTCGTTTCTAAAAATATCATCCAGATCCTTAAAGGTGGAGCAACCGGATAATGTCCGCTTCATTGGTTGCGGATATTCAACGGCTCAAAAAAGAAAAAGACGTGGCCCTGCTTGCGCATTATTACGAAGAAGGCGCTATTCAGGATATCGCCGATTACATCGGCGATAGCTTTTATTTAGCTAAAATCGGTCAAACACTGAAAAATAAAAATATTCTGCTGGCCGGTGTGGTTTTCATGGCCGAAAGTGTAAAAATTCTGAATCCCGAAAAAACTGTTCTGGTTCCCGATTTAAATGCCGGCTGTTCGCTCGTAGAAAGCTCGCCCTTTGATAAATATCTGGCTTGGCGGCGCCAGCACCCCGAAGCGATTTGCGTAACGTACATCAACTCTAGTGCCGAAGTAAAATCAATCTCGGATGTGATTATTACCTCGAGCAATGCCGCAAAAATTATTTCAGAAATTCCCTTTGAGCGCAAAATTCTGTTCGGGCCCGATCAGCATCTCGGCAAATGGCTCAGCAAAGAACTCAAGCGTGAATTCATCTTGTGGCCCGGCGCCTGTCAGGTGCATGTGCTTTTCAATGCTCACCGCCTGGCAGAACTCATCCAACTTCACCCCGACGCACTGGTTATTGCGCATCCCGAGTGCGATGATGAGGTTCTTAAATATGCCTCTGTAATCGGGTCTACTTCTAAATTGCTCGATGAAGTTGTCAATAATAAGTCTGTTTCAAAATTTATAGTGGCCACCGAAACCGGGATTTTTCATCAGATGCAGAAGTTGCGCCCTGAGGTCACACTGATTCAGGCACCGGTTGTTGACGAAAACTGTGCGTGCAATGACTGCCCGTTTATGAAACTTAATAACCTAGAAAAAATCAAGCAGGCGCTCGAAACCTTCAGACCGAAAGTCACTATGACAGAAGAGCTGCGCCTTAAAGCATTTACTTCACTTGATCGTATGATGAAAATAACCTCTAACCAGAGTGTCGTCTGGCCCGACCGCTTTAATCTGTGAGTCTCGAAACTAAAATACTTTATATTCAGAGCTCAGTAGATGAAAAGTTCAGGCTAATCCTCGATAAAAATTGGGGCTCGGCTAACCAATATCATCGTGCCGAAATCCGCAACTGCCTTGCCAACGATTTTTCAAATCACTTCTCGCGCGCGCAATTGGCCAAGCTGAACGACTTAACCTGGCTGCCCGAAGCCAGCGATGGGTCTGTTTCAATTTCGCATTGTGAACAGCTTGGCGGATTCGCCTATTCAAAGTTTAAAGTAGGATTTGATGTCGAAGTGATAACCCGAATTTCGCACCGGATTCTTAAAAGAACCGCTGCTGAAGCCGAGATTTCCGCCTGCCCCGTGCCCGAGTTTCTTTGGGTAGCCAAAGAGGCCGGCTTTAAAGCCCAATCGGCCTCTGTTCCAGATCTCGTGATATTCGACTTTGTCTGCTATGACTGGCAATCTCATATTGAGAATCAGGTTTTTAGCTTTCGGCTTAAATCGGAAAAGACTTTAGACTTTGGTCTGAATAAGGGTTTTATTTTTTCCGAAGGTGTCTGTTTGTTCGCCGTATTCTTAAAATAAAACATATATAAATAAATTTTCAGATAAGCTTCTTAACTTTGGTCTAGTTTTACCGATGAGTTATGTATAAGAAACCCAAAAGTTAGGAGCCACTTATGCGACCACAAAGAAAACACCGTTCAGCACCAAGAAGACAGATCAGTAAGGATCTGGCGAAACTCACACTTGATTCGTTTTCATCGCTGGACAGCCTGCAAAAGCTGGCTAAATTCGGCCAGATTGTAGAGGCCTCATCAAGCGGCATTTTAATCAGATTTAAACGTGACGATTTTGTCGCAAAGGAATTGCGATCGAATCTGAACATCGACCACTTGGTCGGCCAGAATGTTTTCTTTAATATTCACGAGATGGATCTTGAAATTACCGGCCGCGTGGCCCGCACTAAGTTTCTGGGGAAGGATGGCTTTGTCATCGCCATCGACTATACGGCAGACGCACCAGAGTACTGGCGCGAATGCTTGATGGATTTATTACCTACGGGTTAATTATTTTTTAGTGGCCGGTTTTCCGATTTTTGTTTTAGCTGTTATGCCTTCAGGTTCATCAGTGGTAACACGATCACAATCGGTATGATTGTCTTTCGCATCTCTAAAATTGCAACACATATTCAAAAATGTCGAAGCGGCCCGTCCGCTTGATTGCACGGTTGAAATTACCTTTTTAAATTTAGGTTTTACCTTTTGCCGCTTTAGCTGCAGTTCATCTATCAAATCATTTTTGGCTTTGGTTTTTTCGTCATACGTTTTCTTTTTATCTGTTACATATTTTTCCATGTCGGTAACTGTTTTATTAAGCGAGGTCAATTTTTTATTTTTGGCTTCGATTGCCTTTGCTTCTTCTTCGGTCGCAATGGCTTTCAGAGCATCCATCTGCTTAATTTCAGTTGCAATTGCTTTTTCTTCATCAACATTACTTGCATTTAAAGAATCAATCTCTACTATTACCTTGCGCTTTTGATCGACGAGGGCCTTCGTTGTTTCCGTTCGTTGCAAAGCCCTTTCCAGTATGCAATTGGATTCCTCCTGCTTCAAATCTTTCTTAAATTGCATGGATTCTCTCTGAGTGAATTTCGGCCTGATTTCTTTACCGGATTTTGGATCTAACGAACCTTTCACTTTCAGGTTCATCGCTGCAATTGATTTATCACGGCACTCTTTGGTTATACGGCTATCGGAAAGAGCCAAATTCAATTTCTGATGCGCGAAAGTGAAATTGGCAATTTCAATATTCTTGTCGGCAATTCTCAGAATATTGTCGCGACGCTTTTTTTCTGAATTCATTATACTCTTTTGCATGCGGCCGGCATCTTCCTGATTTTTAGTAAGCTTCTGAAACTTTTCCTTTTCCGCATCCTTTTCAACATCGAGCATTTTTTCTTCAACATCCTGCTTTTTATCAGCCAGTTCTTTATCAGCTGCTACGGCCTTTTCTTGGATGTCCTGGATTTCTTCGCGCAATCTGGTAATTTTGTCGTCAACCCGCTCCTCTTCTTTTTTTGCAGCGTCTTCATCGTCGGTTACGCAACCTTCGACAGCTGATGGGGCTTCGGCGTTTTGCGTTTTTGCAAAAACGTTGATTAGGCTGGTTATCGAATCAACTGCTGACTCCCCGTCGGGACTATCAAGCCCACCCGTGAGGCCCGACCTACATTCTTTGGCTTTCTTACGACATTCCGCACTGGTTCCTCCACCAAGACGTTCACACTCAGCATCGGTGTCTTTCATTGCGGTATCGTATTTAGCCAAGGCGGCGTCGCATTTCGCTTCATCTCTATCTTTATCAGCTTTGGATGTAAGAGCGTCACAAACGTTCACCGTTTCAAATTCAGCGGTTTTTGTAAGTACACATTCTGAAAATGCTTGAGGACTTGCTAGTTTATTAAGTGCTTGATGTGCTGCTATCTTGGCCGGAGTACATTCAGCCTTGGCCAGTTTATTATTTTTAACCTGACATTCTTCTTTGGATTCTGCATGTGCCTTAAATTGGATCCCCAGCACGAAAAAACTCGCAAGTGTCAAAAGTTTGATTAGTGAAATAGGATTCATTTCGTTCTCCCCGCTTAATAGTAGATAAAAGCAAGTTAGGGACCAATTTTGTCAAAACTATCTACAAATTTTACGTCGCAGAATGAGATATGTCTCGAAATAAGAAAAACCCGTTCCGTTCTTTAGTCCTGCTGCCTTGCAAAAACCATTGTGATTGCAGGCTGTTGGCGTAACTTGAAATCAGATGAAATCAGTTCAAGGCGAAAACTCGGATCTCTTTATCAATGGCACGAAAATCCATGTGCAAACCGAGGATTGGGGTCCGGATAAAAAAATTCTGATCAGCCGCGTGTTTAAAAACGGCAGTGTTCATAAAACTTTTAAGCTGGCTTACGAAAAAATTGATAAATGCGAACTTGAAACCCACCGCAAGAGGGCCCTTGATAAGTTACATCAAACTGTAATCGACTGGTCTTATACCGATATTTAGTCAAATCTAGCCTACACGTTTCTTCTGAAAAATTAGACACTAATCAGGTGATTGAATTCAAGCACGTCTATAAAACCTACGGATCCGACCGCCACAGTCTGCGGGATGTCAGCTTCAGTATCAATAAGGGCGAATTTGTATTTTTAGTGGGGCCCAGCGGGGCCGGTAAAACCACGGTGTTCAAAGTGATTTCAGCTTATGAAAAAATCAGCTCGGGCGAGGTTTCTGTATTGGGTCACGACCTGGCAAAACTCAAAATCGGGCAAATTCCGTTTCTTCGCCGCAAAATCGGCTTTGTACTTCAGAACTACAAATTACTTAAAAATAAAACAGTCGCCGAAAATATTGAATTACCACTGATTATCCTCAACGTCGAGACTGCCGCACGCAAAGCCAAGGTTGATGAAATGCTGTTTGAAGTGGGGCTAGTAGCTGTAAGAGATCAGTATCCTGATTTTCTGTCAGGCGGAGAGCAACAGCGGGTGGCCATTGCACGAGCGTTGATTCATAAGCCTGAAATAGTCATTGCCGACGAGCCCACCGGGAATCTTGATCCTGCACTCAGTACGGTGATTATGAATCTCTTTCGTAAATTTTCAGCGGCAGGAGTTACCTTTGTTGTGGCGACGCATGACTATAGGCTCATCGAACAGAAGGGGGCCCGGGTTCTGAAAGTCGAAAACGGGCAACTTGTATGAAAGTCGCGCCGCTAAAATTATCTATTTTTATTGTTATAACTGTTTCGATTCTGATGATGGTGTCGGGTCTTCTTTTTTACAAAAATCTGATTGGTCTGCTGGGCGCCTGGAATCAGTCCAGCAAAATGAGTGTATTTTTGAAGGTTGATACCTCAGCTGAGGATAAAGAGCGGATTATTTCGCTCTTGAAAGAAACTTCGACCGTTGAAAATGTAGCATTGATAGATCGTTCGCAGGCCGGAATAGCGTTCAGAAATTCGTTGAAAGAATTTTCTGCTGGCTTAATGACAGAAGACGAGATGATTGACCTTTTACCTGAAACTCTTGAAGTGGATCTGAAAAGTTCGACCGGTCTGAATCAACGGGAATCGGCGTTTGCGGAAATCGCTGCAGGACTGCGGCAACAGCCACAGGTCGAAGAAGTCAGCTACAGCGCGAGTTGGCTGCGAAAATTTGAATTGCTCGATAATATTTTCAGAACGGCCGGCTTTATGGTTTTTATTATAGTTCTCAGCAGCATCAGTTACCTAGTGGCCTTAATGGTGCGGGTTTATATCGAAGACTCAAAACAGGAGATAGAAATTTACAGCTTACTCGGTGTAACACGGTGGTCAGTGTACAAACTCTTTTTAAAAGATGTTTTTATTTTTTTGACCATAAGCCTTGTTACTTCTTTTGCACTTTTATATTTGGCGTTTCGGGTGATCAAAGCCAAATTTGCCTCTTCAGGCCTGTCGGCGATGATATCGGAAAACCTCAGATTCTTAAACTTTTCAGAGGTTCTGTTTGTAACTGCAGCGCTGTTTTTTTTCATTTATTTAAATTCATTTTTAACAATCCAGACCACTGTAACCAAGCTTAATCAACTTTCAAATGATTAAACTGCTGGTTATATTTCTGCTCTTCTGTTCATTTGTTTCGGCAGCGCCCGAATCTCCGAAAGTTTTAGCCCGTATCGAAAAACAGATGAATATTTCTTTAGAAGACCGTGCCCGCCTTGCAATTGAAAAAAACCAGTTGCAGCAGCAGATTGCCGAATTGCAGGAAAAAATAAAATTAAAAAAAACCCTGATGTTGAAAAGGCTGAAGGCACTTAGCTCACTGAAAAATTTTAAATGGGGCGAGCTGCTGCTGAACAATGGCTTCGGCACCCTAGACAGAAATATCAGGATACTGAAAAATCTCAATAAGTACGATTATGAACTTTTCAAAGAGTACAATACTTCGCTGAAAATGCTGGCTATTGCCCAGAAGAACCTGTCTGAAACGGAAAAACTGATTCAGCAAAACGTGGAATCACTTAAGGTTCAACACGAGGATTTTTTGAAGTTAGAGTCCATCCAGATCCTGGCGCTGAACCAACTGAAAAAAGATTCTCTTTTAATATTTAAAGGCCGGCTTTCAAGACCTTTAGAGGGTCAGTTAAAACAGGAATTTGGTTCAATAAGAGATCAGCACAATCAATTCTATCTGGTGAATCACGGCGAACTTTATTCTGCGAAAAAAAATGCGCCGGTCAGGGCGGTCGGTCTAGGTACGATAATATTCCGTGACGAGTTGTTGCGCTGGCGCGAAACTTTAATAGTACAGCATGACGACAATTACTATTCGGTATATGCGGGCATCCTTAATTTAAAAAAGAGTGTCGGCGACCGAGTTACGAAAAATGAGTTGGTCGGATTCACAGCAGGCGAAGATTTCTATTTCGAACTTCGTCATTTCGACAACCCTATTAATCCGAAGTACTGGTATCACAAGGAGTAGACGTGAATAGAACCAAAATGTTTTTTCTGGTATTTGCAGCAGCTCTGATCGTTTTTGGCGGCAGGCCCGTTGTCAGTTATGCCGAAGACCGCTATTCAGAACTGCAGACTTTCAGCAAGATTTTAAGTTTGATTCAGCAATTTTATGTTGAAGAAGTCGATACAAAAAAACTGATCACAGGTGCCATCAAAGGCATGCTGCGCGAACTTGATCCCCATACGAGCTACATGCCCCCCGATGTATATAAAGAATTTGAATCCGAAACTTCCGGCGAATTCGGCGGCCTCGGAATTGAAATTTCGATTCAGAATAATATCCTGACAATTATTTCGCCGATCGAGGATACTCCGGCCTGGAATGCCGGAATTAAACCCGGTGATCGCGTTGTAGCTATCGACGGAGAATCCACAAAGGGTTTCAGTTTAGTCGAAGCTTCGTCGGCATTGAAAGGAAAGAACGGCACCAAGATTATTCTTTCGGTCATCAGAGACAATGTTGAAAAGCCAATCGACATTACAATTGTCAGAGGCCGGGTAAAAATCAAATCGGTAAAGTTCACTCCACTTGACGATGGTTATATCTATGTAAAATTGACAAGTTTTATAGAAAACACCAGCCCGGATCTTGAAAAGGTTCTGACGGAGTTCAAAAGTAAACATCGCAGTAACATTGAAGGTGTGTTGCTTGATCTGCGCCGGAACCCGGGCGGCCTGCTGGATCAGGCCATTAAAGTCAGCGACCTTTTCCTGAAAGACGGCGTGATCGTCAGCACGATTGGCCGTGACCCTAAAAATAAAGAGGTCTCGTATGCCAGCAAGCGCGGGTTGTTTGCCGATGTGCCGGTTGTTATTTTAATGAATGAGTTTTCAGCCAGTGCCAGCGAAATCGTGGCCGGTGCCTTGCAGGATAACAAACGGGCGATAGTTGTCGGAGCCCGTAGCTTCGGTAAAGGATCTGTTCAGTCGGCGATTAAGCTCGGTGATGGTAGCGGTCTGAAGTTAACTGTTGCCCGTTATTACACCCCGAGTGGTGTATCGATTCAGTCTGAAGGAATTAAACCTGACATTGAAATTGAAGATGTTGATTCAGAAACTTTTGCTAAGTCGATCAATAAAGTCCAGGGCCTGCGCGAGAAGGATATTGCCGGACATTTAAAAGGTGAAAAAGAAAAACAAACCGAAAAAATTAAAACAGTTTCTTCCCCTGTGTTAGAAAAAAACACTTTAGAAAAAAACACAGTGGCATGGTGGAAAAATATCGGAAGTAAAAAAGATCTGGAGCTGACTGAAAAAGAAAAATTATTTAAATCTGATTACCAGGCTTACCAGGCATTTTCATATTTGAAAGCCTGGAAAACCCTGAAAAACATGTCTAAATAGTCTGTAAATTTTAGTTTTCTTCTTCCTTTAAATCTTTTGCATCGATTTCTTTGATCTTGGTTTTTGCAGTGAGCATCTTGATTACTTTTTCTTCGGTAATCATGTAGGTCAGGCGGCTCATTTGTTCCGGCTTAGAATACCACTCTTTAATGCGGGCAAGTTCAATACCGGTTTGCTTGACGTATTCTTCGAATCGCTGGCTAACGTCTTCTTGCTTGCAGATGAGGTCGTTTTCAGTAGCCAGTTTGTCGATCAGGAAGCTGGATTGAATCATCTCATTCGCAGATTTAGCAAAATCGGCATCCCATTTCTGAACATAATTTTCGAACTCAGCCGGTGCCATTCCCTGTTCGGTCATTCGCTTTTTGAAATCTTCGATGAGTGCGGCTTTCTGATCTTTAAGCAAAGAGGCCGGAACATCTACTGGATTAGCTTCAACAAGTTTTTTCAGTAATCGATTTTTGAAATTATCTTCGATACGCTTCTTTTCAGATTGTTCGATATCGGCAACAATCGTCTTTTTGAAATCTTCAACTGTCTGGTGTGAGCCGATGGTCTTGAGAAGCTCTTCAGTAATTTCAGGCAATACCTTCTTTTTCAGACCTTTAAGCGTAACGCGGAATTCAACCGGTTTTCCCTCGAGCGATGCCGAATGGTACGGCGACGGAAACTGCAGATTCAGGGTGCGGGTTTCGCCCACTTTCATACCGACAATACCTTCTTCGTAACCATCAATGAACTGCTTTGAACCCAATTCAAGGTTTTGGTCACGGCCAGCGCCGTTTTCCAGAGGCGCGCCATCCACGAATCCGTCAAAATCGATAACGCTAACATCCGTCATTATTGCTGCGCGATCTTCTAAAACTGGTTCGTAGGAAACTTTGGAAGTTCGAATGTTGTTCAAAACTTCGTCAACCCGTTTTTCATCGAGCACGAATTTTTCTTTTTCAACTTCAAGACTTTCCCATTTTTTGAGCTTAACTTCGGGACGAATATCAAATATCGCGGTAAAAGCAAAATCTTTAGTTTCGGTGGGATCTTCAAATTCAAATTCAGGATAGTTGATAGGGTCAATATTCTGTTCTTTTATTGCCAAAGGGTAATGAGACGAAATGAGGTCTTGAGCCACGTCGCCGCTGACTTTGTCTTTATACATTGTTTTGATTGTAGTGATAGGAGCTTTGCCTTTGCGGAAACCTTTGATTTCGACTTGCTTTTGAATATCGCCGTAAACTTTGTTAAATGCCGATTTGACTGCGTCTGCCGGAATTTCTACATTTAGTTTTCTCTGAAGACCTTCAGTAACTTGAATTTGAGCTTTCACAGTCTCTCCTTATCGTGCTATTTTATACCGGAAATAGATTAATTTTGAGTATGCAAACTAGGGTATAAATTAGGCAAATGCAATGGTAAAAAAAGCGCATCTGGTAACAGGCAAGGGTGGAGTAGGAAAATCGCTGTTTTCGGTGGTTTTAGCACACTATTTTAGCACTCAAAACCAGAAGATTTTGCTATCAGAACTGAGTGAACATAGTTTTTTCAAAGACTATCTGAATTTGCCCGCGATTTCTTATAATCCTGTCGCCTTAAAGGACAATCTCGACATCTGTCAATGGAGCCCGGACGACTGCTTGAAGGAGTACTGCATTCATCTCCTTAAAATTGAAAGCCTTTATAAATTATTTTTCGAGAACCCGGTTTCTAAAAGCCTGATTCAGGTGGCCCCGGGCCTGCACGAACTGGCGCTACTCGGAAAAATGACGTCTTCACCACGAGTTCACGGCCCGCCCATGCAGCACGATCAGATCGTTATCGACTCATTTTCGACCGGGCACTTTTTGAATTTACTTCGCGCCCCGGGCGCACTGAATGAAGCGATTCCTTTTGGTCCGATGGGCGAACAATCCAAAGGCATAGATGCCTGCATCCGAAATCCTGATTTTACCGAAGTCCATATCGTAACACTGCCTGAAGAGCTGCCAATTACCGAAAGCATCGGGCTCTTTCAGCAATTGAAAAATGAATTTAATATCGATGCCAAAATGTATCTCAATAAAGTAAGCGGGCTCACACCGGCTGATCTGCTTGATCTTTCGCCGCTTGCTGCCGAATCATTAAATGATATTCTGACGTCGGAAAAGAATGCCCGTGACGAACTGGCAAAAGAGAACATTAAATTTTACGAACTTCCGCTGGTTGCAAGCCTTGATGTAACTACAGTTATAAAAGTTCTGACAACCCAACTGAATGCGGCCTTATGATCACGTTGTTGCCGACGACTAAAACGCTTATTTGTATAGGTTCCGGGGGCGTTGGCAAAACCACGATGGCGGCTTCTTTAGGTACCGGTTTTGCCAACGCCGGTAAAAAAGTTCTGGTCTTAACGATTGATCCTTCGCAGCGGTTGGCACAGGCGCTGGGAATTAAAACCGACGGCGAGCTTCATCGCGTAACGCTGAACCAAGAAGCAAAAGGCGAACTCTGGTCGTGTGTTATCGATCATAAAAAAAGCTTTGAATGGTTTCTGCGTAACGCTTCTGGTGAAGCCGACATCAGCGCTCTACTGCAAAACCGCCTGTATCAGCAACTCTCCGGCCGTTTGAGTGGCTCGCAAGATTTTACCTCGTTAATCAGCCTTTACCGTTTCGTTTCCTCGAACCAATATGACCTTGTGATTCTTGATACACCCCCATCACAGCACACATGGAGCTTTTTGCGGGCCCCTGAAAAAATCGCAGCTTTGTTTAATGACGGTGTAGCAAGTTGGTTCAGGCAGTCTGATTCTGCTAAAAAAGGGGTACTAAAAAAGATCCTGAGCCTCGGCACTACACGGGTACTGAAGGTGCTCGAAACCCTGACGGGCTCGCTATTTATGAAGGAACTTTCGGCTTTCTTCCAAGCCATTCAAAAATGGCAAGGCCCGCTCGAAAAATACGTCATGAACTGCCATCGGTTGCTGGTTTCGAATGAAACCGAGTTTATTTTAGTAACGGCACTAGACAGCTCGCGGATCACCGAGGCACAAAAATTAAGCCGTGAAATTCAAAAACAGGGCTATCGCCTGACCAGTGTGATCATTAACCGGATTCCCCCTTGGACCCATTCCGAAACAAGCACTAAATCGGCACGGGTTGCCGAACTTATCAGATATTATGAAGGTCTTGAAAATGACCTACAAAGTCGATTGAACCAATTCAAAAACAGTCTAAACGTGTACAAATGCTTCGAGTTAAGACAAAATAACGAAGATGTCACAGGTTTACAGAAAAATTACGATCGCATTGATATTATCAGCTAGTTTGGTTTTGATCAGCTGCGCTTTTAGTGAAAAAAGTTTGCTTCCCCGTGCTCTGACCGAGCGCGAGCAGATGTTTGCACGCGCTGAGAATTTTTATGCCAAAGGGGATTTTGAATCTGCAAAAACGCTTTACTTCAGACTTAGCCGGAACGTTTCGGGGAAGTATGATGTCGTTTACGATCAATCGCTCTGGCGGCTGGTTAAGATTTATGAAAAAAGTGATGAGTCTGAAAAAGCGCTGCTTTCCTTAGATGAGCTTTCGATTCGGAAATCCTCTACCATTTCGAAAAACAAAATCAAATTTGCTCAAATGAAAAATAATTTCAGGGTCGCTAATTTTTATCAGGCCAATATTATTAAAAAAGAAATTGATGAGGCCTATCGAAGCGAGGCTCTCGATTTAGAGGAAGTTTTCGAAATTTTAATCGCCTCGACCGACCTCACTTATGACTATCGCATGCTGGAAGAACTATTATTTCTGGGCGAAATTCAGAAATATTTTGTTTTTGTTATGGAAAGTGACCTCACACCTGAAAATGAGCAGCTGACCGATCACCTGATCAAAAGTTATGAACATTTTTTTTCATTGTTAAAACGCAGTAATCTTTCGCCGGAATTCAAAAAGAAATTATCGATTTCATTGCTGGATCAACTGCGAAAGTTCGACCGCTATAAAATCGACAATAACGGAACCAGCACCGAAACCCTGCTGCGGTTTTCAAATTACTCTGAACCGCAACAAAAAATTCTTGTCGAAAGTTTTCTAAAATGAACGAAAAAAACCACCTCCTGATTCAAGGGCACCTTCACGAACACATATGTCTTAACTACGAAGAGTTACAAAAATGGTTTCGAACTTATACGCGTGAACTGGCGTACCCCATTTATTCCAGTTACGACATCCGGGACGCCGGCTATAAAATTACCAATGTTGATGCCAATATTTATCCCGCCGGTTTTAATAATATTTGCCCGACCGACAAGGAAACTTCAGTTGATCTGTTTAAAAAGTATCTTGAAAAACACTACAAATTTAATGTAAAAAAAATTCTGATGCTCACGGAAGAGCATACCAAAAACGTCTACTATCTTGAGAATGTCGGCACAATTGCTGATTTACTGACTCAGGCCGGTTACGAAGTGCGGTTGGCTTTTCCGAAGGACCTTCCTGAAGTGCTGACTCTTGAATCTGTAACCGGGCGAAAACTGCACTTTGGCAGTGGCTACCAAAATTCGCCCTGGGTTAAAGAATTCGCGCCCGATTTGGTCATCAGCAACAATGACTTTTCGAATTCGCTTGAAGACTGGGCCTCTAATATGACAACACCGATGAATCCGCCGCGCGAACTGGGCTGGTATCAGCGAAAAAAATCCAGATATTTTAAGAATTATAATTCTTTGGCAAACGAGTTTGCGGCAACCATCAAGGTTAATCCGTTTTTATTGCGAGTTGAAACCGAAGAATTTGCTGAATTCGATATTAACAGCGATGAAAGCCGTGATCATCTTGCAGACAAAGTTGATCTTTTTCTGAATGGGCTTAAAACAAAGTACGCAACTGAGAAGATATCTCAAGAGCCTTTCTGCTTTGTAAAAAACAATGCCGGCACCTATGGTTTGGGTGTCATCAAAGTAAATTCAGCGCAGGAAATTAAAGAATGGACCTACAATGCGCGCAAGAAAATGAAGGCAGCTAAAGGCGGCCGCAGCATCGAGCAAGTTATAATTCAAGAGGGCATTCCATCGGTCGTAACTTCAGATCAATCTTCTGCTGAACCGGTCATTTATATGATCGGATGCGAACTTGCCGGCGGATTTCTCAGAACTCACGCCGAAAAATCTTCTACAGAAAGTTTAAATAGTCCGGGTGCAGTTTATAAAAAACTGTGTGTGACAGATCTTTATGATAAACGCAGTCAGTGTCCTAAAGAAAATGTTTATGGTTGGTCGGCCAAGCTGGGCCTACTGGCTATTGGTCTAGAGGCTAAAGACATGAATATCGAATTTACGAACTACACAAAAGCCAGTTGTGGTAGCATATAGTTATTAACGAGGTTAATTACTATGGCTTCCAATATTAAGAGTATCGGTATCTTTATTTTGTTTTTTGCGTTCGGTCTTACGGCATTTCTTACGGCATTTGAAAAAAATTCAGTTACCCGCGATCCCGCCGCCCTTAGCGGTAAAGTTTATCAGATTACAAGCCTGACTTCGGAGCAGATTCGAAACCAATTACAGAAAAAAATGAAGGTTACTCCCACGATCGACGGCAAAAAGGCAATTATGCTTTCAGGCTTTTCATCGGCACTTTGCAAAACATATTCATCTATATCAATTGAATTTGCGGCCGAAGGAATTGCTGTCGCCGGAGAATTGCCAAGTATGAAGATTACTGCGCCTTGTACAGAGGGCCAAGATCCGGCCGAGATTGCTTCCATCAATCTAGCGATTACAAAAATTCTGAATGAAAAACCGCGTGATGCCGAATACACTTTTGACGGCTTCAATGGCGTTGTGTCTTTTAAAAATTCTTCTGATGAATGGCCGCGCCAGTGGGTGCTCAGGCGCGTCGAATTTAGAAATTCGCATGGTGAAAATAAGGCCGCTGACTTTAACCGTGCTCCGTCTTCAGCCGGCAGCGAGCCGACTGATAAACCAATAGTCCTCGAATTTTAATCACCATGTTAACTACTTATTTTGCGAACTGTTTTGCTAATTCTACAAAAGTTCGGACCATTACCCCTGTTGCACCTTTAGCAGAACAGTAATTTAAACGGTTGCCGCAGGCCCAAGCCGTGCCGGCAATGTCGAAGTGAGCCCATGGAATCTCTGAATCTACAAACTGTTCAAGGAAGCCTGCTGCGGTAGCAGAGCCGGCGCCAGTTGCGCTGGATACGTTCGATAGATCAGCGAATGTGCCTTTCATATCTTTTACGTGAGCGTCGGTGAGAGGCATATTCCAGATAAGTTCTGCGGAAACGGACGCCGCTTTTTCAATTTTGGTTTTTAAAGCCGCATCGCGAGTAAAGTAACCGGTGTGAACATTGCCGAGAGCAACAACGATTGCGCCGGTTAGTGTAGCCGCATCGATGATTACTTCGGGATGTTGTTCTGAGGCGTAGCAAAGGGCATCTGACAAAATTAATCGTCCTTCTGCATCGGTATTGTTAACTTCGAAAGTTTTTCCGTTACGGGCCGTGTGGATATCGCCCGGCTTAGTGGCTTTGCTGCCCGGCATGTTCTCAGTTGCCGGAATTAGAGCGATGGCATTTATTTTCAATTTAAGCTGCGCAATGGCCAACATCGTTCCGATGACCGCAGCTCCGCCGCCCATATCGTATTTCATGTCTTCCATTTTTGCACTGGGCTTAATGCTAATTCCGCCGGTATCAAAGGTTAAACCTTTGCCTACAAAGGCCACCGGCTTTTTAGTTTTTGCAGCTCCGTTGTATTCCATGACGATGAATCGAGGCTCCTGCGCCGAACCCTGTGCAACTCCGAGTAAGCCGCCCATTTTTTCTTTTTCAATTCTTTTCTTATCCCACGCTGTAACTTTCAGACCAGTGCCTTTTGCTGCGTCCATCGCCGATTCTGCCAGAATTGTCGGGGTCATGAGGTTACCTGGCATGTCGCCAAGACGTTTTGCAAAGTTAGTACATAATGCCAGGATTGTTCCTTGTTGAAAGGCCGCCTGAACCGCTTTTTCTTTCCCGGATTTCGTTACTAAGTGAATATCAACCGGCAGAACTTTTTTTTCTTCGGATTTGAGTTCATCAAAATTATAAGCTGCAAGGTGCAAGCCCTCAACGAACGCCTGCGTAAATTCAACTAGCGATTTTTTACTGGCCGAGGCTCCGTCGAAATTAACAAAAATTTCGTTTGTCTTTAAAACTTTGATTTCTTTGTACAGGGCGGCGCCGGCCTGACGTACCAATTCAGACGTCAGTTTAGAATCCGGACCAAGCCCAAGGCTCACAACATTTCGAAAACCGAGAAATCGGGCCTCACGAAACGAAATAACTTCGCCGCTGGCTCCGGTGATCAGTTTTTCATCGAGAGAAGTCTGTAATGCTTTTGCGGTGTCGGCGTGCGTGATTTTGGCCGCTTTGGTTTTATCGGTGTTCGCTTTGGCAAAAACAACTAAGGTCTGGCCACTGAGAGAATTAATATCTTTTGAGTGCAGGTGAACCTGCAGATTTTTTACAGACGTTGCCATTGTGTCTCCTTGTTTGTTTTTTTAAAAAAATAGTATGTCTTGACTGGACTGGTCAACCAATATCAGAGCAATATTAGAGATGATACGTTTTTTAGCTAACTGAGGAGATTTCACGATCCGAACCGGCCGCCAATTTATGTATTACGTGCTCGGTTTTGATCGCAAGTTTATCGAAATAGACTTGATTGTATGATTTTCGTCTAAGCGCTTTCGCTTTGTTTCTTGGCTGCGATTTCCGCGCGTGCCTTCATTTCATCGTCGGTGTAGTAAATCAGACTTGGCTGTTTGCCTTCGCGGATGACTTTTTCATCGATAATGACTTCTTTTACGTTTGTCATTCCGGGAATATCAAACATCACGTCCAGCATTGAAGATTCGATTACACCGCGAAGACCGCGTGCTCCGGTTTTTCGCTTGAGTGCTTCCTGAGCAATGGCTTTGACCGCTGCATCTGTGAATTTAAGGTCGACGTTCTCAAATGAAAATAATTTCTGATATTGCTTCACAAGTGCATTTTTCGGTCGCACAAGAATATCCTGCAAGACGGTCTCACTTAACGGTGCAAGAGTCGCGATACATGGTAAGCGGCCGATAAATTCCGGGATTAAACCGAATTTCGACAAATCATCCGGTTCAACTTTTGAAAGTAAGTGCTCGGTTTGGTCATCACTTCGAGAAACGATATCTCCGGCAATGCCCATTGATTTATTTACCGTACGATTTTCGATAATTTTATCCAGTCCTACGAATGCCCCGCCGCAAATAAATAGAATATTCGTGGTGTCGACCTGAATGAATTCCTGTTGCGGATGTTTTCGCCCGCCTTTAGGTGGCAAATTCGCTACAGTACCTTCTAGGATTTTCAGTAAGGCCTGCTGCACGCCTTCGCCGCTGACATCGCGGGTAATTGAAGGGTTTTCAGATTTTCTTGAAATTTTATCGATTTCATCCACGTAGATGATTCCGCGTTTACATTTTTCGATGTCGTATTCCGAAGCCTGTAAAAGATTTAGAATCACATTTTCAACATCTTCACCAACATAACCGGCTTCAGTCAGCGCCGTTGCATCGGCCATGGCAAAGGGAACATTCAGAATTTTTGCAATGGTCTGGGCGATAAGCGTTTTTCCCGAGCCCGTGGGCCCGATCAACAGAATGTTGGACTTTTGCAATTCAACATCCGAGGATTTTTTACCCTGCAGAGAATTAATGCGTTTGTAGTGATTGTGAACAGCAACGGCGATTGTCTTTTTTGCCTGCAGCTGTCCAATGACGTAGTCGTCCAAAAATGCTTTGATTTCAATTGGTTTTGGAACTCTGAAGGCACCTTTTACGGCAACTTCTTTATCTTTTTCCTCGTCAATAATGTCCATGCAAAGGTCAATACACTCATCACAAATGTAAACGCCGGGTCCGGCAATTAGTTTTTTGACTTCCTTTTGACCTTTTCCACAGAATGAGCAACGTAAGCTGTTATTTGGTGTCGACATATTTTATATTATCCTTTGATTATTTATTCGTTTTACGCGAACTCACGATATGATCCAGAAGTCCGAACGATTTCGCAGCTTCGGGATCCATAAAGTTGTCGCGTTCCATTGCTGCAAAAAGCGTGGGATAGTCTTTACCCGTATGAGTTTCATAAATTTTCGTCAGCTTTTCCTTCGTTTTGATCAATTCTTTTGCATGAATTTCGATATCCGTGACCTGACCGGATAGCCCGCCCCCATGCAGCAGCGGTTGATGGATCATAATCCGAGAGTTCGGCATCGAGTAGCGTTTGCCTTTGGCGCCTGCTGTTAAAAGCAATGAGCCCATGCTGGCCGCCATTCCCATGCAATAAGTTGCAACATCGCACTTCACAAACTGCATAATGTCGTAGATGGCCAGTCCGGCAGAAACGCTTCCGCCCGGCGAATTGATATAAAAATGAATGTCTTTTTCAGGGTTGTCGACTTCGAGAAACAGAAACTGCGCAACGATGGCATTTGCAACATCATCCGAAACCGGACTTCCCAGTATAACGATGCGATCCTTAAGAAGGCGGGAGTAAATATCATACGAGCGTTCGCCCTTGGATGTTTGTTCTATGACATATGGTATCGCTGGCACACGGACTCCTGTAGAAGTGGTTGAAAATCATAATTCGCGTCATTTAAAATTCGGCGTTTTATCGACGGATCTTTAAATATACTGTCAAAAAAAAAAGAATTGTTGAATAATGTTGCTCTAGAGTGAGATTTTTTCAAAATGAACCTACTTGAACACATTCTTTAGTCTAGTCTATGACGATAATGAGATTTTTTTAAATTGTTTTATATTTTTCGAACCACTTCCAAAGCCGGAACTGCGCGGCTTTAGGCGGCCGATTTTGGATGTCTCTAATCAGGACAAAAAGAAACGCTTAAAAAACAGTATTTTAATTTTGTTTTTTAAGCTCTGCGCCGTTAACACAAAATAGGTTAATATTTCGTAAAATAAAAATATAAGATGATTTAAATCCCGCAACAGTTACGTTGTGATTGATTTGAACTTTTCAACTCTACGTATTAGGCCTAGACCAAGTCACCCATTATACTAAGTATTACAAATTTTTTTTTTGCATTTTGCACCGAAGATTCTAGACTGTATAGATAGCGAGATATCTTTTTAAGATGTTTCGAAAGTAACTTCATGGAAGGAGCCACTGAATGAGCGCTACCAAAACACAACAACTTCCCCTACTTCCCCTCAGGGATCTCATCATATTTCCACATATGATGATGCCGCTCTTCGTAGGCCGCGAAAAAAGTATAAATGCACTTGAAGATGCCATGAGCAAGCAGTCTGATATTGTTCTTGCCGCCCAAAAGGATGCCAAAACAAACAATCCCGATGAAAAAGATATTTACCAAGTCGGTACAGTCGGAACAATTATCCAGCTTTTAAGATTACCCGATGGTACTGTCAAAGTTCTCGTCGAAGGAAAACGCCGGGTCAGAATAAAGAACTTTGTGGCTAACGAAGGTCATTTCGTTGTTGTGTGCGAAGCGATCAATGAAGAAGTTTCAAATCCGACGGAAGCTTCGGCTCTGGTCAGATCTGTAAAAGGTACATTCGAAACTTACGTTAAATTAAACAAACGAATTCCGCCTGAGATTCTGATGCGTGTTTCCAGCATTGAAAGCCCGGGAGAACTTGCTGACATCATCGTAGCACAGCTGAACCTTAAGCTTGAAGACAAGCAGGCCGTGCTCGAGATTCTCGATCCGACCAAACGGCTTGAGCACTTGCTCAATCTGATGACAGGTGAAATTGAAATTCTTGAGGTTGAGAAAAAAATCAGAACCCGTGTTAAGAAACAAATGGAAAAGTCTCAGAAAGAATACTACCTGAATGAACAAATGCAGGCGATTCAGAAAGAGCTTGGCGAGAAAGACGATTATCAGGCCGAACTCGAAGACCTGACAACAAAGTGTACCGATAAAAAAATGCCTAAAGAGGCAAAAGACAAAATTCACAAAGAAATCAAAAAGCTGAAAATGATGTCACCGATGAGCGCGGAAGCAACCGTTGTAAGAAATTACATCGACTGGGTGCTTTCGTTGCCTTGGCAGGAATATTCCGAAGATCGCCATGACGTAAAAAACGCCAAAAAAATCCTGGATAACGATCACTGGGGTTTAGAGAAAGTAAAAGAACGTATTTTAGAATATCTTGCAGTGTTATCGCTTTCTAAGAACATGAAAGGTTCGATTATCTGTTTAGCCGGGCCTCCGGGCGTTGGTAAAACATCGCTTGCCAGATCTATCGCTGAATCACTGGGTAGACCCTTTGCCCGGATCAGTCTCGGTGGAGTACGGGATGAAGCTGAGATCCGCGGGCACAGAAAAACTTATGTTGGAGCAATGCCGGGTAAAATACTGCAAGCTCTGCGTAAAGTTGATAAGGGCAATCCGGTCCTTTTACTCGATGAAATCGATAAAATGGCAAATGACTTCAGAGGCGATCCGGCATCTGCGATGTTAGAGGTTTTAGATCCTGAGCAAAATTCAAGCTTTGCCGATCATTACCTTGAGCTTGAGTACGACTTATCAAAAGTGATGTTCGTTGCAACCGCCAATAATCTCGGCAACGTGCCAAGACCACTTCTTGATCGTATGGAAATTATCTATCTTGATGGATATATCGAGCAGGAAAAATTTCATATCGCCAAAAACTATCTTGTTAATAAGCAAATTGAAGCTCACGGTCTTAAAGATTTTAAAATCAGCATCGCCGACAAAACAATACGTGATGTAATCCGCTATTACACCCGTGAAGCCGGTGTACGAAATCTTGAAAGACAGTTTGCAAACATCTTCCGAAAAGTAGCAAAAGACATTGTGATGTCTCAGACACTTGAAGATTTCAGAAAAGAGCCGACAACCGAAAAAACCGCTAAGACAAAAACCGCAAAAGGTAAGAAGTCAGCCGGCAAAAAGCCAGATGGTTACGTTGTGACTCCGGAAAAACTTGTGGAGTTGATCGGTGCTCACAAATATAAATATGGTGAAATCGAAAAACAGAACGAAATCGGACTTACAAATGGTATGGCCTGGACAGAAGTAGGGGGCGATCTCTTGGCCGTTGAAGTCAGCGCCGTGCCTGGTAAAGGCAAGTTTACAGTTACCGGTCAACTTGGTGATGTCATGAAAGAATCCTGCGTAGCTGCAATGTCTTACACCAGATCGCGCGGACCGCTGTTCGGACTGGATAAGGAATTCTACGAAAACATCGATATTCATATCCACTTTCCGGATGGCGCAACACCTAAAGACGGCCCTTCGGCAGGTATTGCCCTGACAACCTCGATTGTTTCGGCGATGATGAAAATTCCGGTTAAGCGAACTGTCGCCATGACTGGTGAGATTTCTCTTCGGGGCAAAGTGCTTCCGATCGGCGGATTAAAAGAAAAAATTCTTGCTGCTCATCGCGGCGGAATCAAAACAATTATCTGCCCGAAAGAGAATGAAAAAGATCTCAAAGACATTCCAAAAGAAGTCCTGAAAGAATTAAAAGTAATTCTTGTGGATCACGTCGATCAGGTTTTAATAAACGCATTGGATATCAAAAATCCTAAAGAGTTATTTAAAGCTCAAAACGAAAGAGTTTTTGGAATCAAGGCTCACTACACAGGTCAGTCAGTACATAATACGACTCACTAGTCTTTGCTAACACATAGAAACCCGAAAATGGCGCTAATTCAGAATTAGCGCCATTTTCATTTTAAAGGTCAGTTGCCCAATAATTAGGCGCAGTTTAAAAAATTCTTAAATTCAATTCCGAATTGAAAAAAGTGAGTGTTTTCAATCACTCAATTCCCTGTTCTAAAATAAATTACAATTTATGCTTTTGCCGATTGACCACTGATTTAAGAATCTGTAAGAAAATGACTTCTTTGAGGTAAAGTAAATGTCAAATCAGCCTGAACGTCTGTTGGAAATCGGAAAGCTCTATTGTGATCGCGGTGATTACGGTCTGGCGCTTCCGAACCTGAATGAGGCGGCAAAAAGTTTTCTAGATGATAAGAATTTTAATTCCTATCTTAAGGCCCTGCAGTTAATTCTCAGAATTTATGCAGAACGCGCGGAACAAGACCAAATTACCCAGATTAAAGAAAATCTCCACGATCTGGTCATTCGCGAGGGCATCGAATTGTCCTCGAAAATGTATTATGTGCTTGGACTTTGCTCGAGCCTGAAACAGCAACCCGACAACGCTGTTGAATACCTGAGAAAGGCACTTGAACTCGGAATGCGGTCTAACAACCAAGAAGACATGTGTTATGCAATTCTCGGTTTATCCATCTGCTATCGCCAGCTGAAAAAGTATGAAGAAGCCTTAAAAGAAATTTATAATCTTAATATTTTTTTGCAGGTCATCAACTCTACTGAATTGCGTATTGCCTCAGCTAATTCAAATGCGCGAATCTTAATGGATATTAGAAAATTCGATCAAGCCTTAGATGTTCTGTGGATTGCCTATGAAGAAGTTAAAAATACAAAACAACTTTATGCGGCCATTAGTATTTTTGTTAACTTGGGTATTTGTCTTTTTGAAATGGGTCAAAAAGATACAGCGAAAATTTATTTTACATTAGCCTACAAGTCGCTCGACCCCAAAAACAGTAAACATTATTATTCCGTCTGCGAAAACTATTTGAAAATACTTAACAATAATTCTTCCGCAGATATTGACATGATCTTTGATCTCGACAATCATGCTATCGTTGAAAAATCACTCGGTAAAATTGATTTCAAAAACCAGTTCATTCTGTTGGATTTGTTAAAATTGTTTATTTCAAACCAAGGCCATATTTTTTCTAAAGAATATCTAGTTGAACAGGTTTGGAAACAAAATTATGACCCGGAAGTTCACGATAATAAAATTTATGTGACAATTAAACGGCTACGTAAAATGATCGAGCCCGATTATGACAAGCCAAAGTATATTTTTAGAGCAAAAAATGGATATTATTTAAATAAAAGTGCAAAGGTTGAGTTAAGTGAATCAAGAGCCGAGGGGGCTTTATAATGAAAACAATAGCTATGGTTTTATTCAGTTTGTTATTAAGTTTTTCTATTGTCACCCATGCAAGTCTGGAAATTACAACATGTAATGCAAGGCCGATTCTCAGTGGTGTTGATTACTGGCCATGGTGGATTGCCAAGCCATTCCCATGGGACAACATCCAGGGCTATTGGAAACTCGGAGACGACGAATACACTTATCTTTCTGCAAAAGTACTAAGTACCACAAACAGTCGAAAAATTCTCAGTCTGTCTGTTCTGGATGATGGAGTCTGTTCGAAACCTTATGCCGAAGGCACCGGTTATGTTGATGTCACTGAAAAGAACGTCATTCACGCTATGGTAACCGATGGCGTATTTAAGTACCGGGTGAAGCTCGGTATGTTTGATAGCCGTGATCTCATGGGCCAGAACTCCTGTTCGACGAATATCATGGCTTTATCTATTCAGGTGATCGCCCGGGTCAAAAAATCAATTGATCCCGTAACTGGTCCGCTAGACCCTGCAGTCACAAAAATGCGCAATATGGTGCTTAAAAAAGTAACAATTAATGTTGACGAGGCCTGCAAACGCTAGATTTGGCGAAAAGTTCTTGAGTCTTTAATTAGAGGAGTTTATATAAACTCTTCTACTACAGGGAGTTAGCTCAGTTGGTAGAGCGCCACCCTTACAAGGTGGATGTCGCAGGTTCGAATCCTGTACTCCCTACCATTAACCACCGAATATCACGGTGGTTTTTTTGTTTTTGGGATCTGCAATTGGTAGAATGGTAGAAAATGTCAAAAGTTATTCCTTTAACAAAAAATCATAAAAATTACGAAGATGTTCCTGACACTCTGAAGTGGGCTTTGCCTATTCATGAATGTTTGGAGAAGCCTGAAGTTCAAGAAGCTAGTCGTAGGCTCGAAGTCGAATCTAAAAAGCGTGTTACCTTTGTACCAGTCGTGTAAATGCAGAGCGCCAATAGTTGCATATGAATGTCGCCATTGAAGCGGCGATAGATATTTAAAATCGCAATCTTTGCAAATTTTCTCCCAGATACGATTAATACTGTCTGGATGCGCCTCAATCAGGCGCTGATCGGCAGATAAGTTACTTTTCAAATAAGTGGCCACTTCAACGACGATGCTCTTAGATGGCTGGATAAGTGGGATTTGAACGCTACCTTCTTCAAAAGCGGACATTTTAGATGCATTTTCATAAACCAGTACGCCTTTTTGACCACGACTCCACGCTTTCACAATATTATCCGCTAACTGAAAAAATGGTACCCGAGCATCAGGAAAAAGGTGCTTTGCCTTTAGACCTAGAAAGTTACCTCTGCGCAGACCCGTGCAAATTCCCAGATACAAAGCATATGCGCGAATCTTTTGCTTCGGATTATTTGCATAAATAACATCAATCTTATTTTTTATATCGTGTAGACCTTCTTCCGTAAGTCTTCTTCAGTTTAGGTATCAAAACCTATTTTATTTGCGTGGTAATCACGTTTTTGCTAAGATCCTACAATTAATTTAGTCTCGCATTTTATTTTTACCAATTCAGAGGCCAGAATGGCAAAAAAAATATCTACTCAAAGTATTCATCCTTGGCGTCTGTGCGCCCCGGGCAGACATTGGGTGCGAGAACACTCCTTACACATACCACCAAGTAAAAAAAATCCGGACGGCAGTACAACAGTTCGCCACGCACATTGTGCGGATAATCCATCTAAAAAAGATCAGCTCTATCCTGATGAAATTCAAGAAATGGCACAACAAAATTTTTCGAAAGCTAATGAAAAGCCATGCCCTATGGGCTTAAAGTTCAGAGAAAAAGGGAATCAATATGATAACCTCATCGCTGGTTGGACAAAGTATTGGAATGACATTTTAAAACCAGATATTCCTTTAAATCCAAATGTGGTTAAAGCTTTGATTGCTACCGAATCTGGTTTTAATCCTAAAATACTTGCTAATAAAAAAGATAAAAATAGCGCTCGTGGCCTTTTGCAAGTGACCAATGTGAGCAGAAACATTTTAGGCAATGAAAAAGGCGAGCTAAAAGATCACTATTTAACTCTCACGCGAGAAGATTTGAACGATCCTTGCAATAATATATGTGCAGGGATTCGTTGGTTGTTTCGTAAACGCGAAATCGCATCCAGCCTATTGAAAAGAACTGCCTCTTGGGAAGAAGCTATCTACGAATTTAAGGGTGGGCGTACAACGTCTAAAGAGCGGGCTCAAAAACTTATGAATGAGTTTAATAAAGCGTTCAAGGAGCTTTCAAAATGTGGAAAGTCATAATTTTTTCATTCTTGTTTTCAGTAAACACGATGGCTTTAGAAAAAAATACCCACTTGCAAGAACTCAAGGAACTTTTTCCTTATGCCTTACTTACAGATGATTTTGGGATTTTAAATAAAGACGATTTGAAAATGAATCAATGTATTGCAGAACCATCTCTTTTTTCTGAAAATAGCAGTACTTTTTATCCTTATTGGCAATGTTTCGAAATCAAAGATGCTAATATAGTTTGTGAAGGTAAAAAATATTCTACCGAAGAAAAAAGCCAAATGACCATGCTTGTAATTTCTGGCACAAGAAATAATGAACTCAATGAATTTATTTCAAGAAGACCACTAAAGTTGAAAACGTGTCATCTTTATCTGCGCGATTGGGTGAAATTTACGAAAAATGAAAAGCATGTTTGCATCTCTGGAAGTTTTATTAATTTAGAAATAAACAAAATAGGTCAAAAAAAGAAGGTCTGGATTTTTGATCGATATAAGACAAAAAAAGGATGTGATGCTTATTTTCGGGGGACCTGTATTCCTAACGAAAACACTAGAGAATCTTGCGTGGTGGATTAATTTTTCTATATCAAATATTATTTTTATGCATTGTTCTTTCGGTAGTGCCATCATTAGTATATTTCTTAGTATATGACTCAAGAAATTCGTGTTTTAAATTTGTTATAGCACCAGTTTGCCCAGATTCCTTAAGTAATTTTTCTAACGAAATTATATTGAATGACTTGTTTATAACCGCTATGGCCTTAATCGCCGATTTATCACCAGAGCAAAATAAGTGCTCGTCATAACTGCCAGAATTTAAGATCGTAATAGCATCTCGCTCTCCCGCATCAAGTCCTTTTACAAACACTTCTTATATTCTTTGAGCATTTTTTGTGTATGTGCGAGTTCTGGATCAAGGCGCTTAATCTTACCTTCACCCTCAGATTTTTTTAGATCTATATCAGTTTTTACTCCTGTTTGGCTCTGAAAATATTATGCCTCGTCATCAATAACAATTCCAACAACACAAACATTAAACTGATTCAGCAAATGATTCCAGATTCCCAACTCATGGGAATGAATAATTACGTTTGCATCTAAAATAATAAGCTTACGCTTGGATTGGCTCATTAAGATCGTATGCTGCAAGTAGGTTAGGAAGATCTATAAGGCTGACACCCACAATTTGCGCAATCCGAGCTTTCGAAATTTTATCTTTTTGATATGCAGAGAAAGCAAGTCGCACTAATTTTTCTGAATATTTAATAGCGCTTTCTTGTGATAAAGATTCTCTGTGAATTTCTGAAATTAATTTTTTAGCATCATCTTTTGTAATGCAGCCTAAATTTAAAAGACGATACGCTGTAGCTTCAGTCGAAACTTTATATTTACTACTAAGAACCATTAAATCCGATGGTGATATTTTTCCAGACTCACTCATTCGTCTAAAATCGTCTTTCAAATCTTCTGCCGGCATTAAAAGTCCTGCCGCAAAATTTTCAGCTAACTCTTCATTTCTTTTATCAAGAGCTGGATCAGCTTTAATTTTTTTTAAAACTTCTGGGTCCCAAGTAACTATGTGGTACAACTCATGTGCTAAATTGTAATTTTGGCGCCAGACACTTTCTTTTTTATTAATCATCACCGCAATAGACGAATCGCTTCTTGTGCAAGCGGCAGAGCTGTCACCTAAATCTTCATATAAAACTTTGACGTCAAAATCTTCTTCTAAACACGTTCTTAATGAAGCTGACGGCTGACTGCCAAGATCTAAAGTTTTTCTAATATTTTCAGCCATTTCCTGCGCATCTTCATAACTGGTATCAGCAGGATGCATTGATGACACGGGTAATGTGCGTCTGATTTTTTTATTTTGGTTTAGAACTTCTTCTAAAAAAGAATAGTCTTCAATGAACGCATACAATCTGTTTTCAAGCGTAGTTTTTTGAGCCGAGGCTGGTTCTTTTCTCCAGAGAATAAGTGATTTTTGCGGTTGAGCAAACTCACCCAATAGATAACCGATGGATACACCAAGAGCCTCTGCAATTTTTTGCAGCTCTGTAGTCTTTAAATCTTTGCGCTCACCGCGCTCGATTTTACCCAGTGTTTGGTAGCTTTCAATTTTTGCTTGGGATGCCAACTCTTCCTGAGTAAGATTTCGTTTTTCTCGTTCATCCTTGATCCGAACCCCTATCTCTAACATGTTAGACATAAGTCACCTCAGATACTCTATATTGTTGTAACATACACCACTATTATCGGTATATTTGCAATACTTTACAATAAAATATTGTATTTTATCATTTTGGGTCGCTTATATTAGATTTGAGGCAAAAATCTATTTTTTAGTCCTATATGACAAATAAAACTCAACTTTTTTTGTATAATATTGGTTAAGCAATATTCATTGTTAGATCAAAATTAATATCTTATTTTCTATAAAACTGAACTGGTAGAACGCCACCCTTACAAGGTGCACCATGCTTTGAAATCTTCGGGGGTTGTGCAGATTTCTTGCCCGAGATGCACTATAGGCAGCATATTTAGCTGTACTTTTAGGTTATACATATGTTATAACTAGCGTAATACGGAGAATTTATGAGAAAAAAACTTTCAGCAGTCGGAAATAGCTATGGCTTGGTTATCGAAAAACCTATCCTAGAACTTTTAAAAATTGACCGAGAAACTGATCTTGAAATGACTACAGATGGTATGCGACTTATAATCGAACCTATTCGTTCTGCGAAAAAAACATTAAGAGCATCAGCAGAAAAAATTATGAAAAAACATAACTCAACTTTTAAGAAACTAGCCAAGTAAGCCAATGGAATTTAGATTTTTAACTTTAGAAGACGTTTTAGAATTGCATGATATGCAGCTCGAAAGCTACGGCGGCGCCACAGGTATACGCGAACAGAGCCTGTTAGAATCTGCTTTAATGACTCCTCAGGCTTCATTCGGTGGCGAGTTAGTTCATAACTGCACGCGCCGGTTTCCAAAGGGACCTTTTTCACCGGTTTACCGGTCCTCCGGGGACCGCTATCAGCGGTCTGCATAGGGACCTTTTTGTTTCAGATATAGGGTAGCCTTGGCCTTCGTCAGAATTGAACAAGCCAATGCCACCCCGAGATTTTCCGAGTGATTAAGCGTTTTGTTTTTTTCGCTTCATCTTTTCTTGTCGCTGATGTGGCCTATAGCTGTCCCCCTCCATGTAAAAAACCTCAGCCTCATTGACGAGCCGGTCTACGATGG
>JANPPN010000117.1:0-5660 GCA_031428535.1 Bdellovibrio sp.
GGTATCAAGCGAGCTCGTTTTCCAGAAGAGATTGTCAAATTCTGTGTTAGCTTCCTTCAGCGACTTAAATTGCTTGTACTTTGCCCAGCCAATGGCCCAGCTCAGTACCGAAAGGCTCAGTAATACCAGAATTACAAACTGAACAACGACGCTGGCATTCAGCAGACTGCTCATAGGCCCCATTTGAATACCGACGTTCGACGAGGCCGGAGCTGTCGCACCCGAGCAAAACCGTGTTACACTTAGAATGGAAATGAAGAGAAAAAATTTGCTTTTTGCCATGGCTAAAATCGTAAAGCTAATTCTGTATTTGAGCAAGACGAAAACAATTCGAATTTCGATTGCGCTACTGTCAATTTCGCTTGCTAATTGCGTGCATAAACCGATCGAGGTTTCGCGCGGTCCGGACTCTGTTAATGAACCGGTCATTGCACGCGCTGTGTTTGAACAATGTTCCGCTAAAAAACGCTATCTTGAGAGTCGGATGCGTCAGATGCCTGCTGAATATTTCCAATGGCATGTAAACGAATACGAGCGGAGTATTCCGGTCAGGTGCATTCAGTTCGCACAAAGAAATTTTTCTGGGCACTACGCGATTTGCACAGAAGAAGAAGCTCGGCCATTAATTTCAGAAGTGAAGCCCTGTTTATCTGAAAACTACGTTGCGTTGGCGTATAACTCTTATCACGATGTAATGGATTGCTTCAATCTTGACCCGAAGGACTTCTATCTGCAAATCATGATTGAAAGCGGTTTCCATATCAATGCAATCAATAATGACGGAATGGATTCCGGAATTTCACAATTCACGGCTAACGGCATTAAAAAAGTGACGGCTAATAATTTAGTTGAAAGGGTGAGAAGAATTTTGCTGGAGAGTTCGCGACCTTCCTGCCAGAGAATTTCAAGTATTGTGGGCGCTGTCAATATTGATGCTTTTTCTGTTCAGAAAAGATGTTCGATTATCTCGCTTCCGAGAAACCCCTACAAGTCGATGTTATTCAGCTATCTGCATATTATGATTGACCAGATATTAATCGAAGAAGCTCTTTCTGATCTGACGGAAATTCAGTCTGCGCTCAGCAGTAAAATTAAGCGTCAACTGGTGTTTTTATCCTATAATCGGGGAATAACCGGTATCCGACGACTGTTGAAGGGATATATTGAATCCAGAAATTATTTTTCTTATCCGATTTCTGAAGCCGATCTTGACCTAAACAAGAATCTTTCGCGCGTGAAAAGTGTGCTGCAGCTAGAGCCTGACAAGCGGGAATTGCTGAAGAAGTCGAAGGTAAAAAACCTGTCTTTTGCTGAATATGCAGTCATAAACGGAGCGACGTATATTTCTGACATGGCGGCTGCTTACGATTATGTGCAGCAGAGCCTCGGCAATTCCTGTGGAGAGTTGTAGTCAAAGTTGCTATACCTCTCTTCATGAGAATTATTGTTGTTACGATCTGTTCGCTGTTGGTTTTTTTTCTTGGCCTGTTAACTGTAAAGTTCTGGGGTAAAGCTCAGACTTACCCTGAATATCATCATGCAATGCTGCAGGAGCAGGGCGCCCCGATTGAATTCTTTAAGCCAAGTTATGCTCAACTGAATGAATCACTGGCTTCAAAAAAAAACCTGTATCTTGATGTGACCGTAACTTTTGATCAGAAGCTTGTAATCCCAAAGCGCAAGTTCGTTGCAACTGAAAAACCCATTAAACTTTTCAAATACGATGAAATTAAAAATGACGTTTTGCTTGTTGTCGATTTAAAGGAACAGTTAAATAAAAGAAAAATAATTTTCAATATGGTAGATAATGCGCGCGCAATTCACGAAACTTTTATTTATGATCTTAAAGCGATGGGAATGGATAATGGAGACAGTTTTATTGTAACCAGCCAGTACGAAGCGCCAATAAAAGCCTTAAAAGAACTCGCACCCGCGTTTGTTTATGGGTCTACCCAGCCTGAAATTCTTAAAATTGTAGCTATGCAGTCAATGTACGTTCTTGAAGCGGTTTCCATTAGGGCAGATATTATCATTCATCCGCTGAAAATTCGAAATCAAATGTTCTACAATGATGAAATACTCCAGGAACTGAAGCGCCGCCATAAAAAAATTATTATTGGCCCTCTAGGTCTTGATGAGCTGCCATCAGCGCGGCAACTCAACCCTTTCGGAATTATTTTAAATGACTGATTTTGATCTGACTGTCGCTTGGAACGGTGATGTTTCCAAGCCCGTCCAGCGCATACGTATGTGTCATAGTTGATTTTTTCAGAACAGTTTCGACAGTCCAGCTAATGTTGAGAATCATGCCGGCCAGCGGATTATTTTTTGTACCCATGTTGTAAACCGCTTCAACTGCGGCTTTAACATTAAAAGTATACATGTAGGCTGTCGTCATTTCGAGCGGCTCAACATTGGTATATCCAATATACTTGCCGACACCGCCCACGCTGCCACCATATAGCAGGATAATTTTGTAAGTGAAGCGGATTACTTCAATCCCATAAACATTTTTATAAACAACACTTACTATTTTTGATTTTGGAATGTTCCAGCTCTCAAGTTGGTCCCAGCGAGTTGAATTCTCGGGCAGTGCGTTCGCGCTTACGCTGGAATAATTTGCGACCGACTTGCCCTTTTCAACAACATTCCAGATTTTTTGGCCGATATTTATGATTTTATCAACAATTAGGTCGACTTTATTAATCGTGCTGTCGATTGGGCTGGAAATCCAGCTGGTTACCGAAGTATCGGACTCATAATCATAAGAATAATCACTGTACTCATTTGTAACGTCTTTGATTTCAACCGAAGTAATTGTTAAATGATTTAGAGTCTGATCAGAGAAAGGAATTTTGCTCAGGGCAGAATTTGCCGGAACAGATATGAAAACTATTGCGATCACTGACGTAGTTGTTAATCCGATTAGTCTAAAAAAGCTCATCAAAACCCCCCTGTTATAGTCGTTAGAGTTTTGTAACATCGTAAAATTCAATTAAGTATAATAAATTGACAAGTGTATAGTCTTTACATTTAAGAGCTTTGGAGGAGCCTCGGAATTTTCATTTGCCTTTCATTTAAAAGTCATATAGTTTTCAACACTTAGTATATACGTATAAATTTAACGTATATACTAAATTGAAAATTAATTATATATAACTAATTGAATTTAAAGAGTTTTATATGAACAAAATGAACAAGAAAATGGAATATGCTTTGATGGCATTGAGGCTGATAACTCAAAGGCCTCCTACGGCTTTAACGACGGCCAAAGAAGTATCCGATCAAATGCATATTTCTTTTGAGAGTGCAGCGCGTGTGCTTCAGGCGCTTTCCGCGCGTGGCTTACTTAAAGCTGAGTACGGCGTGGGTGGGGGCTATTCTTTAGCACGTCCGTTGGCATCGGTATCCTTACATGACCTTTCTGAAATGCTTGAAGGCAATACAGTGCTAACTAAATGTCTGACTAGCGATGAGGTCTGTGAAACTCTTCTGACCTGTAACATTACCAGTCCGATCACAGCATTAAATAAAAAGATTCAGGAATTCTATAAATCCGTAAGCCTTGAAGAGGTTCTGCATGTCTGAATCTTATGAATATAAATACGGCTTTACCACGGATATTGAAACGGAGGCTTTCCCAAAAGGCCTCAATGAAGAAATTATCCGTCTGATTTCCTCAAAAAAAAACGAGCCCGAATGGATGCTTGAGTACCGTTTAAAATCTTACCGGCACTGGCTTACGCTGACAGAGCCAACCTGGGCCGCTGTTTCTTACCCGAAGATTGATTTTCAAGCGCTGACATATTATTCCGCGCCGAAAATGAAAACCGACGCCACAAAGTCGATAGATGAAATCGACCCTGAGCTAATAAAAACATTTGAACGGCTCGGGATTCCATTACAGGAACAAAAGCGGATTTCTGGCATCGCAGTCGATGTGGTTTTCGATTCCGTAAGTATTGCGACAACCCGCTATGAAGAACTTGATAAACTTGGAGTACTTTTCTGTTCGATTTCTGAAGCACTTAAAAATCATCCCGAGTTGGTAAAAAAATATCTAGGGAGTGTTGTTCCGGCCACTGACAATTTCTATGCGGCGCTCAATGGGGCAGTATTTTCTGACGGATCGTTTGTTTACATACCTAAAGGCGTGCGTTGCCCGATCGATCTTTCCACTTACTTCAGGATAAATGCAAAGGAAACGGGCCAGTTCGAACGAACCCTGATTATTGCCGAAGAAGGCAGTTACGTAAATTATCTCGAAGGTTGTACGGCGCCACAGCGTGATGAGAATCAGTTGCATGCTGCGGTTGTTGAACTAGTGGCCTTTGATAATGCTGAAATAAAATATTCAACAGTTCAGAATTGGTATACCGGAGACAAACATGGAAAAGGTGGAATCTACAATTTTGTAACTAAACGCGGAATCTGCAAAGGCAAGAATTCGAAAATTTCATGGACTCAGGTTGAATCCGGTTCGGCGATCACGTGGAAATATCCCTCGGTTGTTTTACAGGGCGATAATTCTGAGGGAGCATTCTATTCTGTCGCTCTGACTCACGACTTTATGCAGGCTGATACCGGCACCAAAATGATCCATATCGGAAAGAACACAAAAAGCACGATAATTTCCAAAGGAATTTCCGCAGGCAATTCATCAAATGCTTACAGAGGGTTAGTTAAAATTTTACCTTCTGCAGAAAATGCACGGAATTATTCACAATGTGATTCTATGCTGGTCGGTGACAAGTCGAGTGCGCATACTTTTCCATATATAGATGTCAAAAATAAATCTGCAACTTTGGAGCATGAGGCAACAACATCACGGCTTTCAGAAGATCAGATTTTTTATCTGAAATCTCGCGGTCTGAACAATGAAAAAGCAATATCAATGTTGGTAAACGGATTCTGTAAAGAAGTGTTCAAAGAACTGCCGCTCGAGTTTTCGGTGGAAGCGGTGAAATTAATTGAAATGAAACTAGAAAATTCTGTCGGGTAGGTTGAAATGTTAGAAATTACGAATTTACATGCAAAAGTTGAAGATAAAGAAATACTGAAAGGTCTTTCCCTTAAGATTAAAGCGGGAGAAGTCCATGCGATAATGGGACCAAATGGTTCGGGCAAAAGTACCTTGTCTAAAATTCTGGCCGGTCATCCGTCCTATGAAGTAACCTCCGGCGAAATTGCTTACGAAGTTAACTTCAAAATGCAGAGCTTGTTTGAAATGGAGCCGGATGTCCGCGCAAAAGAAGGAATATTTCTGGCCTTCCAGTATCCAGTTGAAATTCCCGGTGTTTCTAATTTTTCATTCTTACACACGTCTTTTAATTCGATTCTTCAGCATCAGGGATCAGAGCCGATGGCTGAAGGTGACTTCAGGGAATTTCTCTATCAAAAAATGAAAATCGTTCAGTTGAAGCCCGAATATCTAGATAGACCCGTCAATGTGGGTTTTTCAGGTGGCGAAAAAAAGAAGAATGAAATTCTGCAAATGGCGGTACTTTCTCCTCGACTGGCAATATTAGACGAGACAGATTCCGGCCTTGATATCGATGCACTGAGAACAGTTGCTGAAGGCGTTAACAAACTTCGTTCAAAGCAAAATGCAATTCTTTTGATTACCCATTACCAACGGCTGCTTGATTATATCAAGCCGG
>JANPPN010000118.1:0-6126 GCA_031428535.1 Bdellovibrio sp.
AACATTTATAAGAAAATGAATGTTAAGTCTCGCGCCCAATTAATCGTATGGTGCCTTCCTCATCTTGGTTTTGTTGAAAACGAAGCTCGCCAAGAAGCTGTGCAGCCTGCTGGAGCAACAGCTTACAACACTCAACCTGCAGCCACGACTATGCCTGCTGGTAACGCAACTATCACTCTTCCTGGCGTTGGTAACTTCGGCGGCGGACGTGGTAATTCTGATATCGGTATCTAGTCTACGCTACGGTTCTTATTGCTAAGTTCTATTTGAAGGGTCATTACAATGAAAAAGAGCAAATCAGTTAGCTCCTCTCAAGTTGTGATGACCCAACTTGTTTTACCATCCCACACAAATTCGCTGGATACCGTTTTCGGCGGCACCGTGATGTCGTGGATAGATATTTCAGCTGCAATCGCAGCGCAACGCCACTCTAATAAAATAGTTGTTACAGCCAGTATTGATCGCCTCAGTTTTATTGCCCCTATTAAAAAGGGTTGGGTCGTCAATCTTAAGGCCTCGGTGAATTTTGCTTCAAAAACTTCAATGGAAGTCGGGGTAAAAGTTGAAGCCGAGAATCCGCTGACTTCTGAAATGTTTCATACGGCATCCGCCTACCTGACTTTTGTTGCTGTCGACAGTGAAGGCAAGCCTTCGGAAGTGCCGGCACTTGTGCCCGAAACCGATATTGAAAAAAGACGCTTTGCCGCAGGTCAAAAACGACGCGAGCTTCGGTTGAGCGACAGATCCTTCTAAGTATTTTTTTTAAAATTGATTTTCAAGCCACTGGTTTTTTGGATTCAGTTTCAGCAGATAAGTGAGTGGTTTTTCATTCTTTGTTCTGATTTCCACTTTCAAAAGCACACGATCATCTTTTTTGCTCTGCCCCCACTCCACATGAATAGAACTGTCAAAATTCAGACTCGGGAGATCGCCGCTTAGTTCCAGCTGATCCACAAGTTCGGATCGTATAGTTTGTATTACACCGGTTTTTGAAAGTAGTGCCACCTCAAAGGTCAGTACTTTTTGACGGGTTGTGCCTTCGTGAACTTCATTAGTGAAGAGGGCGGTATAAAACTCGAGGTTCTTTATTTTAATTTTTTCGCAGGCCAAAAGTTTTACCGCACTCGAATTTTTGTCATAAATGGTATACGCTGATGTTGCGCCAGCAAACTGAATGACCTGATTTTTATTGGAACATTCAATTTTCTGCGGTTTTAAATGAAGTGTCTTAAAATCGTTGGCATGCGCCTGAAGACTCAGCATAATAATCAGGGCCAATATCGGTTTGATCAAGAAATCCCCGTGTAGAAAATATGGCGGGCGCCTTTTTGTTTACTGAGGTCAACTTCGATGCCGTCAACTTTTATCAAAGGGGCGGCTACTCGGGCGCTGTCTTTGTTCCATTTCGGATTTACATAGTTCGCATGATAATGGTGAAGCTTAGAGTCGTTCATCTTTCCAATAAATTCCACTTTGCCCTGTTGCATAAGCGCCTGAGCTTCAAATGAAAGTGCGATTGACCGTTTTGTCATACTGTCGGCCGTATCAGGGTTAAAATTCAGAATGCGTCGAAGGTTATTGTCGGTATCGTTCCAGGCAGAAAACTGCCAGTCGGATAGAACCGTCGTTAAACGGGCATCCGCATTTTCTGAAATCCCGATATCGCGCAGAGTCCGACTGCGTTTTCTGAATTTATTTTCCGCACGGTTATCAATGACTTTTAATACAGCTGCAACTTCAGCAATCTGAGTGGCGCTGGAACTGCGGACGGGTGCTTCGCCAAAGCCGGTCAGCGCCGCAAGAATGGTGCCGGTATCTTTTGCGCCGAATTTTTCGATCATTGATTTAACATAAAGACGCTTGTAATGCCCGCCGCGTGAACGTGAGATGTGCTTATTGGCAGTTGTAAATTCTCTTGCAAAATTCTGGTACTTTTCCCAGAGCGGATTGCTTGATGACTTTGCCGCCGCATTCAGCCTTCTTGCTAGATCGGCCAGGGCCTGAGTTGGCGGTTGCGTTTTTCCGGCACAATCAGTACAGCCCGATTGGGCTTCGGTATTTTTATTCTGATCGATAAGGAACTTCATCTGGGCCGTGATTTCAGGGCTCTGATGCTGGCTGACGTCTGTTCCATCGGCGCGTTTTAGTTCGGCCATGCCTTTGCGGTTATACGAAGGCAAGGCCATCTTGCCAGACTTCGCATTTCCGGATTTGGTCTGCACGCGTACCGGTAAAAAATAGTCATTTGCGGGTTTTCCGGTGTAGGAATCAGTAAATCTTTGTGTGGCCAGACGGTCTTTCAAAATTTCGCCGGGGTTCAGCAGCAGGCGCTGAATCAGTTCTTGGCTGGGAGTTTCTGTTTTTAGATGCTCAAGTAGAAATTTCGGATCAATACTGATCTTAGAGCCAATTTCAATAATTTGCGGATTTCCGAGGTTTGAATCACGTAAATGCAGAATTTCCGTATTGACAAAATTAAACGGCAATTCACTTCCGGCCTCAGGGGTAGGCATATCCGGCAGTACCAGCGCACATACGGGCTGTGCCAGTAGAAACTGCGCTAAAACAAGGTGACTCAAGAAAAATTTAAAATGTTTCAGATTCATTCTTATAAAACAGAGCAAATCACCGGCCTAGTCATTTCTACTACGGGGCTTGCGGCAAGGTCAGAGCCCTGTAAATCCCCAAAATTAATGACAGCTGTCTAATCTGGTGACGGTGTCTCAGAGCGGGGCAGTGGGTTTACCTGGTTTATTTGACCAGAAAGTCTTTCCATTTGTTCATCAAAGTTGGAGTCATCATGACAAAACAGATGGTGCCTTCAGTTGCGGCTTCTTTGCGGAGTATTTTGGCTTCGCGCCCGAGGTCGTAAAGTCGGTATTCGTTTGTGCGGTCAAAATAGAGTTCAACCTGAGTTTGCATTTCATTAATTGAATCGGCCATTATTTTTTTGAGTTGTTCGAAACCCTGACCCGTCAGGGCGCTGACAAACACTCTCGGAAAATGTTTCACTCTGAACTGACGGTCAGCAGGAGCAATGTCGGACTTATTAAAAATATGAATTATTTTTTTATCTTCCCACTTGAATTCTTTGATCAGGCCATCGACGACCTCAATTTGGCGGTCCATGTTCGCGGAAGCTAGATCCACCACGTGCAGCAGAATATCGGCTTCGGCCGATTCTTCTAGTGTGGCTTTGAACGCTTCAATTAACTGAGTCGGCAATTTGCGGATAAATCCCACGGTGTCAGTAACAACCGCCGGAGGTCCTTCATCAAGGAAAACTTTTCTTGTGGTCGGATCAAGGGTGGCAAAGACCATGTTTTTTGCCAGAACCTGTGCGCCGGTTAGGCGGTTCAGTAGCGAGCTTTTTCCGGAATTGGTATAGCCGATCAATGCAAAACTCGGTATTTCATTTCGCTTGCGAGACTGTCGGTGTTGCGCCCGTTGCTGCGAAACTTCATCAAGTTTTTTCTTGATCAGTGAGATTTTTTCTTTTGCGCGGCGCCGGTCGTTTTCGAGAGCGGACTCGCCGGGGCCTCGGGTTCCGATTCCGCCGCCAAGGCGGGAAAGCGAATCATTCCAGACACCGATCATGCGCGGCATCTGATCGAGTAGCTGAGCGAGCTCCACCTGCAGTTTGCCTTCGTAAGTTCGGGCCCGTTGGGCAAAAATATCCAGAATAAGCTGTGATCGATCAAGAATTTTACAACCGATCTGGTCTTGCAGATTCCGCGTCTGGATTCCTGAAAGTTGATGATCGATAATCACAAGCTGGGCCTGACTCTCGGTTACCATATCTTTGATTTCGAGAACTTTGCCGCTGCCAATCAGAGTGCTGGGGTTATACTGCGGCAATACCTGGACAGTTGAACCGATAACATTACCGCCGGCTGCCGTGACCAACTCTTCAAGCTCGCAGAGATTTTCTTTGATCTCGGTGATGGGTTCGGACTTGAGTCCGACCCCTACAACAATGACTTTATCTTTTTCGTTAATTCTGACGAAACTCAATGTTTTTTATTTCTCCAGTCGGTAATGAACTGTGATTCAAGTGCTGTTATAACGACCGAGCTGAAAATAGTTTCAACGGTGGTTGTTCTCTGTAAAACATTAGCAGCTCTTCTTACGCCTAGCAAGAAAGGTCCGAGAACTTCTACTTTTCCTATTTGTTGCAACAACTTGTAGGAAATATTCGCGCTTTCAAGATTTGGGAAAATCAGAATATTGGCTTCACCCTGTAAACCCGAGAACGGAAAAATACGTTTTTGAATTTCTGAATTCACTGCGGTGTCGGCCTGCATGTCTCCGTCGATCTGAATGTCGGGCCGCATTTGCTTTGCCAACTCCGCCGCTTTTTTCATTTTCGCAGGGGTACCGGAGGAACCTGAAAAATTAGAGTAACTCAGCATTGCAATTCGCGGTTTTTGGCTGAAGTATTCGGCAACCTGCGCAGTTTGAACAGCGATGCTTGCCAGTTGTTCGGCCGTCGGGTTGATATTGATTGTGGTATCGGCAAAAAATAGAATTTTATTATCTGCCAGCACGATGTTCAGACCTGCGGGAACTGAATTTTTCGCAAGGCCGATAGTATGTAATACAGGTTTTACGGCTTCTGCGTAGTTGGTAGTTGCACCATTGATCATGCCGTCGGCATCGCCCTGATCAATCATCATCGAAGCGAAATAATTTCCGTCGTGCATGAGTCTTTCGGCTTCTTTGATGTTGATGCCTTTGCGCTGTCGGCGTTTGTAAAGCAGTTCAGCGTACACCATGAATTTAGGGTGGTTTAGGGGGTAAATGATCTCAACTCCGGTGAGGTCGATATCATGGGCCTTTGCTTTTTCCTGAATTCTTTCAGCTGAACCGATAATGATCGGAATACAGATTTTTTCTTCGATGCAGGTTCGGATGGCCTTTAGAATTTTAGAACTTGTTCCTTCAGGGAAAACAATTCGCGGTAGCGAGCCGAGCCGTTCTGCATTTTCATGAACTCGGTGCACGGCTGAACGGATAAAAACTTTTTGCGGCCCTTGGATGGCTTCGAGTTGATCTCGATAGGCGGCCCAGTCGGTGATGGGCTTGGTTGCGACACCCGAATCCATGGCGGCTTTTGCCACAGCGGGTGCTACCCACATCAGAACACGGGTATCAAACGGTTTCGGAATCAGATAGTCTCGGCCAAATTTAAATTTCTGGCCTCCGTAAGATGCAGAAACATTATCCGGCACATCCTGACGGGCCAATTTGGCAAGAGCATGACAGGCCGCCAGTTTCATTTCTTCGTTGATCTGGGTTGCGCGGGTATCGAGTGCACCTCTGAAAATAGAAGGAAAACCCAGTACGTTATTGACCTGATTCGGGTAGTCTGACCGGCCGGTTGCGATGATCGCATCGGGGCGGGCTAAACGTGCCTGTGCAGGTGTGATTTCAGGGTCGGGATTGGCCATTGCAAAAATCAGAGGATCTTTACTCATCAGCTTGATCATTTCGCCATTGACGGCTCCGGCAACCGAAAGACCGATAAAAACATCGGATCCGTTCAGCGCTTCGGTAAGCGTGCGTTTTTCTGTATCGAGAGCGAACTCTTCCTTATATTTATTCATTCCGCTCTTGCGGCCTTTATAAATGACGCCTGAAGAGTCGCACATGATCAGATTTTCTTTTTTTGCACCGAGGCTGACAAATATTTTTGCGCAGGAAATGGCGGCGGCTCCGGCGCCGTTGATGACGAGTTTAATTTCGGGAAGTTTTTTACCTATGATCTGGCAGGCATTTAATAAAGCGGCGCCACTGACGATCGCGGTGCCATGCTGGTCGTCGTGAAAAACCGGAATATTCATTTCTTTTTTCAGAGCTTCTTCGATCTCAAAACACTCGGGCGCCTTGATGTCTTCCAGATTTATTCCACCGAAGGTCGGTTCAAGGGTTCTGACTGCGTTGATAAACTCGGTTGACGAGGAAGATTTAATTTCAATGTCGAAGACATCAATTCCTGCAAAAGTTTTGAACAGGATACCTTTGCCTTCCATAACCGGTTTTGCCGCCAATGGACCGATATTACCCAGACCTAAAACTGCAGTGCCGTCTGAAATCACAGCAACCAGATTGCCCTTACTGGTATAG
>JANPPN010000119.1:0-22961 GCA_031428535.1 Bdellovibrio sp.
GAATCTCATAGGAAATAATAATACGCTCTTCATTCTGGGCTTGTCCACTGGTGCCTTAGATGTTAGACCTTTAAAACACAAAAAGTCATCCTTGCTCCCCCAATAGTTGGCGGGGCTTTAACCGAAGGGAATATCAATGGAACTTAAGACAGAACTTAAGCGTCCGTACGAGGCTGTTATCCTTGTACATCCAGACGCAACAGTTGAAGAGCAAAAAGAGCTTTTCAAAAAAAACAAAACAACAATAGCTAACTTCAAAGGCTCTATTCACACACTAGAGACCTGGGGAAAAAGAACGCTGGCAACTCCAATTGGAAAATTGCGAAAAGCTGTTTATTTTCACACGATGTTCGAAGCAGGCCCACAGGCTATTATGGAGCTCGAGCGTACAATGAGAATTAACGACAAAGTATTGCGCTTTATGCACACAAAAATGGATGAAAGAATTCCTGTGTCTAAACACGCAGAAGCTTTCAAAAAAGGCTTGTCTGATTCTGCTGCCCGCGAAAAAGAGCGCGAAGCAAAAATGCAACTTCGTCGTCAGGCGGCAGCTCAGGCGCGCACTGAAAAATACGACAAAGAAGAAATGTAATTAGCGGAAACAAAGGTAATCATGGGCTTGTTGAAAACACAAAAAGACAAGAGCGTTTTGGTATTGGTGCTAATAAGCGCCATTGCCTCGGTACTTTTTTCTTTTTTTGGCGCGCCGTTTATGCGTGCACTTTTTGTTACAACAAAGTCGAGAACTTTTTGGACAACAGCGGCCGTTCTAATCGCGGCCATGATGCTGGTGGGAATTAAAAATCACAAAATATTAGAAACAGCGGTTTATGTAGGCTCTATCTGGATGACTTTGGGTACCTATAGTGAACTTGAAAAGCGTGGCATCGGTTGGCTAAACTCCGGTTTGGTTTCAATTTGTACGGGGTTTCTTTTCGCGCTAGCCGGATATTTTTTGGTTTTGAAAAACCTGACATCGGGTGATTTGCTGGCAGAACTTGTTAAGCCACTAAGTGTTGCGATGAACAAGGCCATTCCAGAGAATGCGCCAACATCAGATACTTTAATTAAGTTCCTTCCCGGAATTTTTATTGCCAGCCTCTTTGCGTCTTTGGCTATTAGCTTTGCATACGAAGACAAAGTAACAAAACTGTTCAAAATTCAGCACGAAAGAATTGCCTCCGGCCTACGTTGGTTGGAATTCAGGCTTCCGAGCTTCACAATTTGGACTGCTTTAGTTACAATTTTGTATTCAGAGCTTAATGCGACGCCTGGATTATTACATACGCTCAGTTTAAATATTCTGATCGTATTAACGGTGGCATTTTTCTTTCAGGGAATTGCGGTTGTCGCGTCTTTATTGCGGACCTACCGAGTAAGTCCGATATTCCGTACGATTACGTATTTGTTGATTTTTCTCCAGCTGGCCCCGTTTATCGTTTTTGTGGGGTTCGCAGATTACTGGGCTGACTTTAGAAGGCTCGTAATAAAAAAAACAAAAACGACATTAAATTAAAGTGAGGATTATATGAAAGTTATTTTACAAAAAGATGTTAAGGACCTCGGAAAAGTTGGGGACTTGGTAAGCGTATCTGAAGGTTTTGCAAGAAATCTTCTTTTTCCAAGAAAGTTGGCATTAGAGGCGACTGAAAAAAGAGAAAATGAATACAATCATTTAAAACGCGTTGCTGAATCAAAAAAGAAAAAAGCGATGACGGAGCGCCAGGCGATTTTAAATAAAATCAAAGGTACGACCGTTGGCTTTAAACTGAACGCCGGCGAAAACGATAAACTTTTCGGAACCGTAACGACGACGGATATTTCAAAAGGTCTTGAAAAGCTTGGTTTTTCAGTAGATAGAAAAGATATCCACCTTGAAGAGCCGATTAAGGTACTGGGCACACACAAGGCGACCATTCGCTTTGCGGAAGGCCTTGAAACGTCAATCCAGGTTGCAGTTGAGCGTGCTTAACTGAAAAATTTTACCGACGCTTGATGCTCGGTTTTGACATTCTAAAAAAGGTAAAGGACTCTGAAAAGGGTCCTTTTTTTTGATCGGAGCACATATGAAGTTATTGATTTTGGTACTGCTTTATTCGGTTTCTGCATGGTCGCGCCTGACGGATGATCAGGTCTCAATTAAAATTACAAAAACCCAGATTACTGTTTCTACGAAAAAGGGCTTTCATTTGAATGAAGAAGCTCCGGCAAGCGCAACCTACGACAACCTTGAGGCGATATTTAAACCGACCGTGAAAAAAGAAACGGTTTTTGTTTTCAAAAAAGATTCAAAAGCCAAAAAAGCACTTCTGAGTTTTTATGTTTGTGATGATAAAAAGACAGTTTGCGAACAACATCAGAAAGCGCTGAATCTGGTTTCGGGTCAGATCAAAGCCGCTGTGACCAAGCCATCCCCGCTTACGGGAAAAGTTTATAATCTTAAAAGTGAAAACAAAAAGCCGACACTTCTCGTTTTTTCGGCACCCTGGTGCCCCGCATGTATTCGAATGCAGACCGAGACCTATAACAAGCCTGAGGTCAGCAATATAATCAGAAAAGTGAATTTATTAAAATTAAACTCGGACCTTGTTGAAAACTACGAACTTTCGGAAAAATTTAAAATCAAAGCGATTCCGACAATGATCATGCTCGACAAAAACGGCATTGAAACCTACCGATGGCTGGATTTTCAGCCGGCAAAGGAATTTGCTCAGGGCCTGCAAAATCAGATAAAAAAAGTAAATCAAGCCGAAGCGGTTTTGAAAAACGCACAACTTGGCGACCCGGCCGCAGCCAGCGTTCTTGCATTTCAGGCGTACAACGCACTTGATTTCGCGGAAGCACTTAAATGGTTTACGTTAACGAAATCTAACAAAGATCAAAAGTTCAAGCTGGCCGCCGAAGTTAGCCTGGCACAGGAAACGGCTGAATCGAATGAAAAACTAACAGAAGAGTATGCGCAGACGTTGCAGAAAGCCATTTCCCTGACGACCTCTAAAATTGATCAGATCAGGTGGACAATCGATTATCTGGAAAAGAAAAAGGAACTGAAACTTTTAAATGATGACCTTTCGGCAAAGATGAAGGAGCTGTTTGTAGAAATAGACAAACTTGCCACCAATAAAGAGGCTGCTGCAAAAGCTTTTGTTGAAAGCACCTACGGAAACTATGCAGGTTTCGAGGCTGAAGAACTACTGTGGCTGAAGAGCCGACTTAGTGGAATTTTCGAATTGAATGATGATAAAGCAAAAGCGGATGCCGAAAGCATTGTCCGCATCACGAAAAGGAAGTTTTCAGACTCAAGGCCCGGCGAAATGTTAATGGCAATTTCGTATTTAAGAGAAGCCGGTGAAACCAAAAAGGTGTCAGAACTCTACGAACAGCTGATAAAGAAGTATCCGAACTCGTACGTTTATTTTGAAAAGTACGCAAGATTTCAACAAAAGAATAAAAACTTGGAAAAAGCGCTTAATCTAACAAACCAGGCCTTGATATTTCCTGAAGGAAATGAGCCGCAGCTGAGCTTGCTCAAATCGCAAATTTTGAAAGATTTAAATAAGAAGGCAGAGGCGTTATCGGTAATTGAAGAAACGTTAAAGGCCGAGAATATCAGCCACAAACGATTTGTAAAAACGGTAAAACGGCTTAATGAGTTGAAAGAAGAAATCAATAAGCCGCTAAAACAGTAAGATAGCGTTACTGAGTCTTTTCGGGACTTACTCCGTAAAAAACTTCGTCCAAGTAGATCAGAAGACATTGACGCAGATCTTCAACCGTCATGTCTTTTGCCTCAACTTCGAGTGCGCGTATCGCGGCAAACAACTCGGTTTCGATCGTATCTACGTCCATTTTGGTATGTTCGGCAAATCTTTCTAAAACCCGTCCCATGCTCGCCTCCTGCTTGCAATAAGGTAAACTCTCCGGCCTACACAACGCTCTTCATGAACAAAGCAGTAAGCTATTAGTTGACAGCTTCATCACAACAAAAGGTTAATTCAGTTACAACGAGAAACTTTTAAAGTTTTTAAATTAGGTTTAATGTCTAGCTGCTTCAAAACACTTAGATTTTAGCTCGACTATCTTTGGGCCCCAGGGGCAAAATTTCTCGGTTTTGCAAAGCCGCCACCGTTAATCGGTGGGGCTTGAGGTGGTGGTAATGGAGAAACGGACTGCTGGTCCTCGTTCTTGAATAAATTGTATTTAGCATCGAAGCGCAGTTTCACGGTTCCCGTAGGTCCATTTCTCTGTTTTCCAATGATGATTTCGGCCGATCCCGCTTTTTCAGGGTCGTCTTTGTCGTAGTAGTCATCGCGATACAACATCATGATAACATCGGCATCCTGCTCAATTGAGCCAGATTCTCGAAGATCAGAAAGCATAGGTCTTCTGTCAGACCGGCCCTCAACGCCACGATTAAGCTGCGCAAGTGCAATGATCGGTATTTGCAATTCTTTGGCAATCGCCTTCAAACCTTTAGAAATTTCTGAAACCGCTCGTTCACGAGACTCAACTTTTTGCTTGAGATCCATTAATTGAAGGTAATCGATCATAATGCAATCGAGACCATGCTGGGCCTTAAGGCGTCGACAACGCGCTCTGATCTCGAAAGGCGAAATCCCGGCAGTATCATCAATAAATAAATTGGCTTCACTGATGGCGCCCGCGGCCTGAATCAGTTTTGGCCATGAGGCATCCTGAATACGACCATTACGGATTTCGCCCATTGAAATTTTGGCTTCAGCAGCCAAGAGACGCATCATGACGGACTCTTTACCCATCTCAACCGAAAAATACGCAACGGTTTTCTTCGCCCGAAGAGTCATGTGCGAGGCCAAATTGAGACTGAGCGCCGTTTTTCCCATAGAAGGCCGTGCGGCGATGATAATAAGCTCGCCACCATGAAGGCCTGAGGTCATTTGATCGAGCTCTGTGAAGCCCGTCGGAACGCCGGTGACGTCAGCTTTACGCTTGTAAAGATCTTCAATTTTTTCAATCGAGGTTTTAACAATTTCCATTGATCCGATTAAGCCTGAGCTGGTTTTTTGTTCGCCAACCTTAAGAATTTCACTTTCAGCGAAGTCAATTAGGGCTTCCGCGTTTTCATATTCAGAACCATAGGCCTTTTCGATCAGACTAGAAGAAGTGTTGATCAGCCTTCGAAGTAGAGACTTTTCATGAATAATTCGGGCATGGGAATCAATATTGGCGGCCGAAACCACCTTATCGAGCAAGGAAAGTAAGTAATCAGGTCCGCCAATGAGATCTAGCTCATTCCGGGTCTGTAAAGAATTTGAAACAGTTACGATATCAATTGGCTGGGCTTTTTGATGAAGCTCAGAAATGACTTTATAGATGATTTGATGCGAGGGTTTGTAAAAATCGGCGGCGCTGATGAGGTCGGAAACCTGATCATAAGCCTCACGCTCAAGCATGAGACCACCTAGAACTGAAAACTCGGCCTCAACATTTTGTGGAGGAAGTTTTTGACTCATCTAAACCCCTTAGATTGATCAGCGGTAACAAAAAAAGAGGACTCTTTTTCGGAGCCCTCAAATTATGAAATTAGTTAAATTATTGAGTTAAAGTGGTTGTCGGAGCAACAACAGATTCAACAGTAAGAGCGCTAGCACCCTTTTTTGGCTTCAATTTGTAGTTGTCGATTTTCTTTTTAAGAGTGTTACGGTTGATACCCAACATTAAAGCAGTTTTAACTTGGTTTCCATTATATGCTTTAAGAGCAAGTTCAATGAGTGGCTTTTCAACTTGTTCTAAAACGATATTATAAAGCCCGTTCAACTCTACCTGAGCTTCTTTTTGTTGTTGGAAAAGCACTTCAAGTTTGCTCTTTACTAATTTTTCCAGGCTTACTTGCTGTAGGTTAGCTACAAAAAGATTTTCTGAGTTGTTCAGATTAGGCGTCATGGGTCTCCCTCGTGTTACGGTTGTGTTTTATAATTTGCGATTGTCTAAAAAATTAAACTCCGCGTGTTGTGGGTAACCAAATATACTTATGTTGCTGCAAATGCAACATCACTTTTAACTTTTTTTGCAAAATTCTTTCGGCTAACCACTTTTCAGATACTTGGCCATGCGAGGGGCTATATAATACTGTAAATTTTGTTAATAAATCATGTTGACGGCAAAAATTTTCTGACCATTCGAGGTCATTCTCTGAACCAATAACAAACTTAAATTCTGTTGCGATTCGAATTTTTTCAGAGGCAAAATCAAGATTTTCTAATAAAAAACTATTTGCAGCGCCGCTATCCGGCGTTTTTACATCCAGAATTATTTTAACCCTTGGGTCGACGTGTTTAATAGTTTTCGAACCACTGGTTTCTAATGAAACTTTGTGCCCTAGGTCACAAAGTTTGTTGATAAGTTTGTGGATTCCAGGCTGTAGCAGGGGCTCGCCACCGGTAATACAGATATATTCAGCGTCATACTCTTTTATTTGTTGCAAAATTTTTTCAAAAGACCAGTCCGCGCCCTCGTAGTACGAGTACTTGGTATCACAATAAGTACAGCGAAGATTACAACCTGTTGTTCGGATAAACACGGTTCGGTTTCCCGCGTAGCTGCTTTCTCCCTGTATAGAATAAAAGATCTCGTTGATTTTAAGCATGAGAGACAAAGTAGATCCCACTCTGCTCAGACAATGTCAAGGAAGCCGCTGTAATTGGTAGATTTTGGAAAAACTAGACCTGACTAGACTTGAGGGGTTTTGCACAATGGCAAACCTAGATTTAAATTAGTAATGGTGAGCCTGGCGCTCAGGATGCGAAGCCAATGAATATATTTTTCAAAAGATTTAAAAGCGACGTGAGATCTATTGGGTTCTCAGGCTTGGCTATGTTTATTGGCCTGGCTCTTATTAGCTACAATCCGAAGGACCCCTCTTTCAACTCTCTTGGGCAAGGGCTGAAAACTTTAAACTACTGCGGGATTTTAGGAAGCTTTCTGGCAGACATGATCTATCAACTAATGGGTTTGCCGGCTTGGCTTATGGTTGCCGGGCTATTTCAAGCCGCGTTTCTTAGCTTCAAAGGCGAAATCGTTGAAGTCCGAAATATCAGAATTGTGTGGATGGCACTTTTGGTTTGCAGCCTTTCGGGCCTTGTTTCAATCTACTGGTCCGACGTTAAAGTCTTTGAGCAGCAGATTTACCTGGGCGGTTTACTTGGTCTTGGCTTGTCAGCCGGTCTGATCAAAGTTTTGAACAGCGTGGGAACCCAGATTCTGCTTTGGGCCGTTGCGGCGCTGTTGATGGTCTTTTGCTTCGAGATCAGCATCAATAGCATGGTGATGGCTGTTGTGGAATACTTCAAAGAGCTTGGTTTTAAATTTAAAAAATCAGAATTTTACAAGAGCATTGCGCTTCCGGAACTAAAAACAAAACCTGTTAAAAAAATAAATAAATCCACCGAAACAATTCTGGTGGAGAGCAAAAACCTGTTACCCGAACCGACACTGAATCTAACGGTAGACGATGGTGCCGACGGAACAATTTCGGAACTTGAGCTGCTTAAAGACACCAAAGATGAAGACGAGAACGTTACGGTGTCTGCCTATGAGCCCCCCGCCCGACGAAAAGTTACAATGCCGACCAGGACTCCGCGCCGGGTCGCAAATTGGATCATGCCAAAGCTGTCATTACTTGAAGATCCTCCCTTGACCCGAATTAAGATTGATGAAAAAGAAATCCGCAGGAAAGCCGACATTACCCTCGAAAAATTGAAACAGTTCGGGGTCAATGGGCAGATTGTGGCGGCGAAGCCCGGTCCTGCCGTTACGATGTATGAATTCAAACCGAACGTCGATGTGCGGGTAAACAAAGTGACTGAATTGGCAGATGACCTTGCACTGGCTTTGTCTGCGGAGTCGCTACGAATAATCGCGCCGATTCCGGGCCGAGATGTAATCGGAATCGAAACGTCGAACGCGCAGCGGGAAACAGTCTACCTGAAAGACCTTTTGGCTGATGAAAACTTCTGGTCGGATGATATAAAACTACCAATTGCTCTTGGAAAACAAACGAACGGCGAACCTAAAATTGTAGATCTCAGAAAAATGCCCCATCTTCTGATTGCCGGCACAACAGGGTCGGGTAAATCGGTCTTTACGGTAGCTACGATTACCGGCTTTCTCTTCAGGCATTCCCCGAAAACCTTACGTATGATTCTCGTTGACCCTAAACAAGTTGATTTGGCGGCCTTTGCCGACATTCCACATTTAATTATGCCGCCGATCAGAGATCCGAAAAAAGCCGTTTTTGCACTTCGCTGGGCGGTCAAAGAGATGGAAAAACGTTATAAATCGATGAGCAAGTTTGGCGCGCGCAATATTGAACAGTTTAACGAGACCGTCGATAAAATCAACACTGAACAACTTGCCGAACATGAAAAAATCAATGCCGAATTTGAGAACCAGGGCATCATGAAACTCGAGCAATATTATTACACGGCGCAACCTTATATGGTCATCGCAGTTGAAGAGTTCGGTGACTTGATGGCTGTGGATAAATTGAACGTTGAACAGAACATCGTTCGTTTGGCTCAAATGGCAAGGGCCTGTGGAATTCATCTCATGTTGGCGATGCAGTCTCCGAGAAAAGAAGTCGTGACGGGGCTAATCAAAACAAATATCCCGGGTCGGATCAGCTTCAAAGTGGCCTCGAAGATGGATTCCCGAATAATTCTCGACGAACAAGGTGCGGAACGACTTTTGGCCCAGGGCGATATGTTGGTTATCGTTGGCGGCGCGGGAAAAGCTGTTCGACATCACGGCCCTTACTTAAAAGAAACCGAAATAAACGGTGTAGCAAAATTTTGGTCCGATCAGGCCGAGCCCGAGTATGACCCTATAGCTATGCGCGCACTTGACGGGGGGCCATCGCAAGGAAGCTTTGCCGGCATGAGCGGCGAAGGCGCCGAGTTTGCCGGAGTTGATATGGGCACCGACGAAGATTACGACGAGAAATATGACGAAATTTTGTCTTGGGCCGCCACTCAGAAAGCAATATCAGCCTCATTAATACAAAGACGATTTAAACTAGGTTATCCCCGCGCGGCAAGACTCATCGAGCTTTTTGAAAAAGAAGGCGTTGTGGGTCCATCGAACGGCAGTAAGCCACGCGCAGTACTCGTTCAGAGCCATCAAGGCTAGAAACCGAACTAGCCCAAGGTCTAGCCCCTTAAAACCTATTTTGCTTTATAAGCCGTGTTAACACGGATTGCTTTTGCAACTGCCTTTGGTCTTGTGGTGAGATTAATTACAAAAATAAGTCACAAAATTTAGTATTGCGACTCAAAACCCAGGGAGGGAACATGTTTAAGTCATTAATTTTCGGAGCTACCTTAGTAGTTTCGGCAGCAGCCAGCGCTCACGGTACATTAGCAGAAGCGATTTTCGCATCTCAGCTACCACAAATTCAAGAATCAGTAGTAACGCAAGGTTTAGACTGGAAAGTCGGCCAAGAAAACAATTACAAACTGAATATGGGTGGTTTTTTGAACGGTACAATGAAAATGTACGTTCGCGAAATCGTAGCCGATGGAATCTGGATGGTTCAGGATATCGATCTTTCAATTCAAAAACAAAAAGTTGAAATTTTGCTCGACCCCGCAAACGGTCAGGTTAAAAAGATGATCGTAAACGGCAAAGAACAGGCGCCGCCAAAAAGTGACATGGAAATAATCGACCAAAAAGAAGACAAAATCACCGTTCCAGCCGGAACTTTTGAAGTTATTTACTTAAAAGTAAAAGATAACGCAAATAACGGCGCGACTTCTGAAGTGTGGGTAAACCCACGTGACATTCCTCTTTCTGGCATGGCTCAAACCAAAGCCGACAGCCAATTAGGAAAGGTGACAATTCAACTGACTTCATTTAAGAAATAGTAATGAATTGTGATTTTTTAAAAAATCTGAAAGCCGCGCTTCTATGCGCGGCTTTTTTAATTTCCTTTTTAAGCAGTAACTGTGTAGCCCAAGAGGGCGATCTTGATTCTGTAAAACAGAAAGCCACTGAACTTTTGTTGCAAAAAAAGAAAACTCAGGCGCTTCAGCTGATACTGGCCCACCTTAAAACCCAACATTCAGCGCTGAAAAAAAAGGAAGCCCTTGAGTTTTTGGTTAAAATCGCGCAAAAGTTTATTTCTCGCGAAGCTCAGGAAGCCTATGAAAATTCAATTAATCTGACTTTGGAAAACGCCAGGCAGGCCGCCAGCAGTAATGAACGTTGTCTGGCTCTCGAGCCTCAACATTTAGAGTGTCTTATCCAGCGGGCCCGGCTGCTAGCCCGCGAAAAAAACAATCGTGCATTTCTTGAAACCCGAAATAAAATAAGAGAACTCGCCCCGCATAGCAAATTTGATTTCTGGCTTGAATTAATCGGGCAGAAAAACGATCCCGAGTTTAAAAATCGTCAGACACTTAAGGTGCTTCCGGAAAAGGTGATTGAAGAAAATATTGGCCTGTTGTTGCTTGAAATCGACAGAAGTTTTTTAGCAAAAAACTATTCGCGCGCAAAAGACGTGATAAACTATTTTGAAAAGCATTATTCTGACTGGCCGGACTTGCTTTTTTACAAGTATCGGATAAATCTCGAGTCGACCGAAGAAAAGCAAAGGGTCGGCGCTGACGGCAGCTCTGAGCAATTGATGTTGTACGCAAACAAATGCAAAAGCCTGAGCAAAACAACCGCGAGAAAATACAGATACGACTTTGATCTTTGTATCAGGACCATCTAAAACGGAGTGCACATGGGCGCGATTAAAATCTTTTGTTTCTTAAGTGCCGCAACAGTTTTGTTTTCCTGCGGAATTAAAGGGCCACCGTTGCCGCCAATTGAAGAAGAAACAGTTCAGAAACAAATGGCAGCCGAGGCACAAGCAATAAGCGCAGATGCTTCGCAGCCCGCGTTTAAAGAAAAAAAGAAAAAATGAAAATTGTTACGCATTTAATTTCCGGAGCGGGGAACATATTTCATATTACAATGACCGAAGATGCGTCACGGCCCGCATCGGAAAAAAAAGCGATTGCAAAAGAAGTCTGTAATCAGCAGTCGGCCGACGGTTTCATTTTTTTGCAAGGTGATGTAGAAAAGTTTAAATGGTCATTTTATAACAATGATGGGTCAGACGCTGAAATGTGTGGTAACGCAACAAGATGTGTGGGTTTTTACATCAAAAATTTATTGGGAAGCGCCCTTGATAGGTGGGAATTACAAACAGCAGCAGGAACTGTCACGATTCGTTTTGTAGAAAAAGAAATTTATAAGATCACGATGACGGCAATTCAGGAATTTAAATCTGCACAGGGCTTCTATTGCGATACAGGCGTGCCTCATCTGGTTATTGAATGTGTGGAAATTCCTGTCGTTGCTGAGCTGAAGGAACGCGCGAGGAAACTTCGCAACCACATTGATTTTCAGCCTCGCGGCACTAACGTAACGTATGTTCAACTTGAGAGTGATGAAAAAAAAGCAAAGGCCGTTTCCTACGAGCGTGGCGTTGAAGACTTTACGGCCGCCTGCGGAACCGGCGCCGTAGCGGCGGCATTTTATAATTTATCTAAACGCGGCGTAAGGCAAACACAGGTTGAAATGCCCGGGGGAACACTTATGATGGACCTTTCTGATTTAAGCAACCCCGAAATGACCGGGCCCGCTGTGTTGTTAGGAAGTTTTGATAATGCAATCACAATATAGTTTTAAAGGGGTGACGTCTGCGCTGCCCACCCCGTTTCTCAATAAAAAAATTGACTACAATTCTTTGACCAAGCTGGTTGAGTTTCAGCTGAAGAACGGCATTAATGGCTTCGTGGTAAATGGAACGACAGCTGAAAGCCCAACGCTTACCTGGGAAGAGGTGCAAAAGCTTTATTCTCTGGTGCGCGAAATTTCCGGCGCTCGGGTTCCGATAATTTTGGGCACGGGCTCTAACTCTACCGAGCACACTATCGAAACGACTAAAAAAGCCGAAGGGCTGGGCGCAGATGCCGCTCTTGTTGTTGTGCCTTATTATAATAAACCGCCACAGCGAGGACTTGTGGCCCATTTTTCGGAAGTTGCAGAGAACACAAAGCTTCCCGTCATACTTTATAATGTTCCGGGCCGGACGATAACCGGGATGAGCATCGAAACAGTCATCGAATTGGCAAAAATAAAAAACATTTTCGCAATTAAAGAAGCCAGTGGCGATATTGACTTTGATAAAAATTTAAAAATGAAGCTTCCGGGTGAGTTTGTTATGTTATCCGGAGATGATTCCACCTACATTGACTTTTTGAAACTAGGCGGCTCGGGCCTGATCTCGGTGATGTCGAATGTAATTACTACGGCGTGTGCTAAGTGGACCAGCTTGGCTCACGAAAAAAAGTGGGTCGAAGCTGAAGCGGATTTTGCAAAGTATAAAAATTTGATTCGACTTATGTACGTTGAGGCCAACCCGATTCCACTAAAATGGATGCTATTTAAAATGGGCCTTTTCGCATCATCGGAAATGCGCCTTCCGCTTATGAGCCTAGACCAAAAGTTTCACTCTGAAGTTGAGAATGAGCTAAAAAAGCTGGAAGTTGTTTAGCATGAAATTAAATATTGGATTATTCGGTGGCGGCGGCAAAATGGGATTAGCTGTTGAGCAAATGCTGCCGCTTATGAAAACTAAAAATCAACTCTCACCGTTTTTGAGCATCAGGCCGGATTCGTCGGACTTGTTTGCAGTCAGCGCACCTCGTATCAAAGAAATTGAGCCTGACATCTTGGCCGACGTCAGCGTCTGGATAGACTTTACGTCCGGCGCCGGCCTTATCGAGCTTTTGAGCGCAACAGCTAAAACGGGCACGCCCGTTGTTTCCGGTTCGACGGGCTTGTCTAAAGCCGATTTCGGACGACTGAAGACGGCGGCGAAGAAACGAAAAATTTTCTGGGCCTCAAACATGAGCCCCGGGCTCTGGGCATTTCGCCAGGCCATGAAAGGCCTGACATCAATTTCCAATTTTGATTTTTCGATTGAGGAAATTCATCATACGCAAAAAAAAGACAAACCCAGTGGTACTGCAAAAACACTGCGTTCGGATCTGGAAAGAATTTCAGGAAAAAAAATAGATACCCCGGTCAGCTTAAGACTTGGCGGGGTTTTTGGCGTACACACGCTGCTGGCCGCCTCTTCAAACGAAATGATAATGATGCAGCACCAGGCATTAAACCGAACGGTCTTTGCCGAGGGCGCTCTGCTGGCCAGTGAATGGTTGGTTGGCCAGAAGGCGGGACTTTACTCAATGGACGACTTGTTTTTAAAAAAATAATATTACCCAGGAGAAAAAATGAAATTTTTTATAGATACCGCAGACATTAATGAAATTAAAGCCGCAAATGAACGAGGGTGGGTTGACGGAGTTACAACAAACCCGTCGCTGATCGCAAAAACCGGACGCTCATTCGAAGATGTTATCAAAGAAATCTGCAAAATTACCGCCGGACCGGTTTCTGCCGAAGTCATTTCGCTTAAAGCAGACGAAATGGTGAAAGAAGGCGTTAAGCTTGCTAAATGGGCAGACAATGTTGTTGTAAAAATTCCGATGTGTGAAGACGGAATGATCGCGGTAAAAAAGCTGACGGCCGAAGGAATTAAAACCAACGTAACGTTAGTGTTTTCGGTGATGCAGGCATTGCTTGCTGCAAAAGCCGGCGCTTCAATGGTTTCGCCTTTTGTAGGAAGACTCGATGACGTTGGGACAGATGGTATGATGATGGTCAACGAAGTTATTCAGGTTTACAGAAATTACGATTTCGCAACCGAAGTGCTTGTGGCCTCGGTGAGAAGTCCGATGCATTTGCAAAGCGCGGCTCTGATGGGAGCCGATATTGCAACAATTCCTTACAAAGTTATGCAATCAATGACCGGGCACCCGCTGACAACAAAGGGCATTGAAATGTTTATGAGCGACTGGAACAAAGCCCAGTCGGGCAAATAGGACACGCATTATCAAAAAGCTGACCAGACTTCTTTTATTATTGTTATTTACCGGGTGCCAAACGCCCGGAATCGTCATTGAGGAATCCAATTATTCGGTGAAACAACACCGAATTGCCGTGACGGCGGCTCTTGGTCAGGTTCGAAGCGTAAGTGAAAATGGCCGGGTGATTAATTCATTTTATCACGATCGCGAATTTAAGGGCTTTGAGGTCACTCCAAAAACGAAAGAGCGCCTTTATACTCAGGTTATTATTCTTGGAACAAGGAGGCCTTACCGGGTTTCTGTAGAAGTACACATTGAACAACGCGATCCTGACAGCAAGAAATTTGAAGACATTGGCGTGGATGAAGGTCTGGGTTTGAAACGTGCGGCAGTTATTCAGGAAATGCTTAACCAAAGTCGCGATACAGGCAGTCTGTTTGACGAAGAGACACCTTTCTAACTATCCTATATGGGTAGTCAGGAGCTTTGTTGACCACATATTTATTCGCGCTATCTCTGATAGTAACATCAGTTCTATTCTTTACTTCGCAAACCGAGCAGACTCGCGTGGTAACTATTCAACGGCCGATCATGATTACTCAAGAACGGAAAACACCGGCTTATTTTGTTTATCAGCAAGCGCAGAAACTTCAGCAAAAAAAGATTGAATCAAAAAACACTCCAACAACCTATCTAAGTAGTTTGAGTTTGTCTCCACCACAAGTTACTATTCAGACCGCAGAAATGAAGATCAACAAGAAGGAATGGCTGGCAATATCAGCGCCCGCCAATGTGCAAATCGCGAGAATTGCACAGCCGGAAAAAGATGAGCCCACGACTCTTACCTACCAACAAGTGTTCGGCGCCCCGGCACCGATTGAACCCCTCGCACGGCAGCCGAACCAAGCAACAACACTTTCGCCCGCTAAAAAATGGGCGACAATACGCGGGAAATTTGAACTTATTGAAGGCGTTGGAATAGTAAACCACTACATCGAATTGAAAAGAGTTGAAGAAGGTCAGATCAAAGAGGTTGGCTATATCGATTTGAAAGCTGGCGTCTATACAATTGATATTGAGTCTCCGAATGGCGATTTAATCGCCCAGATTAAAGATCAAAACGGCAGCCTAATTGGCGAGGATCGCGAGCGACTTATTAATTTGCAGAGTCGTGGCGCATTCTTCGAAGGCCCGTTCATCCGTGTCGGGCGGCCAGAAACGATCGCAGTAAATCCGGCACCGAGAACTTCGTACGAAAGCAGTAGCCGTTTAGACGCGCTTGGAAAGAGCAACGAAACTGCAACGGCCAGTCGGGGAATCTCGGTTTCATTATTTGATAATCAGAATGTGCTCACAAAACCAAATGACGTATTTACGAACATTTCAAAATATTCTACAACAATAAGCCGCGTATTCGACCCGAGCAGGATTTACCGAGATATTGTTTCTTTGCGACAAACCGGGGATAAAACCGAAACGGCAATGTTTACGACGAGATGGTTAAGTGGGGTTATTGAATATATTTCGGATGTGCAGAAAATTGAATTCATGTCGAAAAATGGACCGATTATTATCGGACGCGTGCTCATAGATGGAAAAGCCGCTGCCAATGCCCAGGTGCAGATTGATTCACTGGCGGGCGTGGCACCGATCTATTTTGATCAATTTATGATTCCATCTTTCAGCCAGAACGGCACTTCGGAAAACGGCTATTTCATGTTTCTCGGATTAGAGCCGAACAATTATCACATCGTAGCCAGCAAGCAAAATGTGACGCTGGGTAGCCAGCTTTTTATTGCCGAGAACGAGATGGTTGGCTTTCAGAATATTTCAAGCCTTGGTACCCCGCGATTTAAGATAATCCGAACTTTTGACGCCTTCACTTCGGCAGTAATATCGACCGACATTTCAACTGCAGAATCAGAAGAGGCCATTGAAAATGTTGCAGGCACAATAAGTTTTAAAACCTATATTGAATCGAGCTTAGGTGAATATTTGGTGAGGGCCGCCGGCAGTAGGGCTTATGTGCCCGCTCGGTATGTTCAGAATACCAAACAGGAATATATACATATTCCGATGATTCAGGAAAACTGGCTGCTTGCCGTGAAAAATTTCAATAAAATTGAAGAAAAAGAAGACGCTGGAACAATAATCGGATTTGTTACGGATCTTACCTATGACGCGTACCTCGTTTCAGCTGACTACAATAAAAATGACATCGTATTTTTTAATTCACTCGGGCATGTTGTAACCGTACCGACCGCCGGCGGCGGATTCATTTTGTTCAATGTGCCAACCGGGGCGCGCGAACTTGTTTTACAGGAAAAAAATAGTGACCGAATTTATTCGCAGGTATTTAATGTTCTTAATCAACAGGTTTCGGTCTCGCATTTTTCAGGTAATTAAACACCAAGCGCGCTCAGAACCATTGTTTTAAAAAAATCCCCACGTTCTTCGAAGTTTTTGAACTCATCAAGGCTAGTGCCGCCTGGGCTAAGGAGTACGATATCGCCGGGTCTAGACCTCTTTTGGCAGAAATTTATTGCGGAACCCAGTTTTTCAAAAAATTCACCGGCAAGCCCCGTTTTTTTCTTGGCAAGCTCACCACAGGCACCGAAAAAAACCGGAAGAATTTTTTCATTTTCAGAAAAGACAGCAAGCTCTTCCCAAGGCAGATTCTTATCTTTCCCTCCGAGCAAAAGATACACGCGGCCTTCGGCTGAAATTTTTTCTAGACAGCCGTTTACTGCTACCAGAACGGATTCCATGGCGGTAGCCTTGCTGTCGTTGACAAAAGTTACACCTTTGATTTCAACAACAAATTCCAATCGATGCGGGAGGCCTCGGTAACGGGCCATTTCAATCAAGCTAGCTTCGGGCCATTTACAGATCAGGGCCATTTCTGAAGCAAGTGAATAATTATCTTGATTGTGTGGGCCGATCAAAAAAACCTGCGGCAGCAGTTCGTAACAAGAAAAATTCTGGGCGTTAACCAACTTGAATCCGGATTTGGATTGCGGGGCGTATACGTTGCAGTTCTTAGAAGACTTATTAAACAGACAAAGCTCTTTCGTAATAGAGGTGATATGAAGTTTTTTCGCATAGTAATCCTCAAGAGAAGCGTAGCGCTCAAGGTGATTTGACGACAAAAATGAAACAATTGAAAAATTCAACGAAAGCTTATCGCAGTTTTCTAACTGAAAACTCGAAAGCTCCAGCACCACCCAAACGGCACGCGGCCGCCCCCTCAGAACTCCAAGAGCATAGTCGCAAAACGGTATGCCGATATTCCCGCCAATAAAGGCATTTTTGTCGAAACTGGTGGCCCCGGCACCTAACAGCGAAACAATCGTGCTTTTTCCGACCGAGCCGGTTACGCCGATTAAATTTTCAGTTGTTAGAAGACTGGCCGCCAGATTAATTTCAGAAGTGACCACAACGCCTTCTGCGAGCAGGGTCTGAATCCAAGAGCTGTTTAATGGAACACCCGGAGAAACAACAAGCGTCTTGGGTGAAAACGACAGTAACGTATCAACTGTTTTGAATGTTGCCGACGCATCATTGGAATCATAAGTTGCCAACTGTGCTTCGTTGAAGCCAAACTCGCGAAGCAGCGCTAATGCTGACGTGCCGCTTTTGCCTAGACCAATGATGGCAATTGGGGTTTTTAGATTTTTGACGTAAGCTGTGTTCATATTATTGATTTTAACCAGAACTATGAAACAATGTCATTGTGAGTTTAATTTATACAGCAATTATTAGCGATTTACATCTGACCGATCCGGAACCACCGCGCCATCGAACCAAATCGCGACACCCACTTTGGAAAAAATTTAAGACAAAAGATTTCTACATCGACGAATCTTTAGTGCAGTTTCTTGCGCTTATTCAATTGGAAGCAAAAAAGGAAAGCGAAGGAAAAGGCAGTGCTCATCATGTTGAGCTGATTCTCAATGGCGATATTTTCGATTTTGATAGCGTCATGAGTCTTCCTGAAAAAGCAATTTACAAAATAAACTGGCTCGAAACCAGAAGAGGGCTGTTTCCGCGCCAGGAAAAATCACTTTTTAAAATTAAAACTATTCTTGAAGAACACAAACCTTTTGTTGCGGCAATGCAGGAGTTTTTACACAACGGGAACAAAATTGTAATCATACCGGGCAATCACGATGTTGAGCTGCATTTTCCTGAAGTGCAGCAATATATTCGAAAAGCGCTCGAAATCAGTGATGAAACTCAAAAAAATCTGATCTTCACAAGTTGGTTCTATATCAGCAATAAAGACACTTTAATTGAACACGGAAATCAGCAAGACCCCTATTGTATCTGCGAAAACCCACTTAATCCATTTCTGCTGGATTATAACGAGCTATCGGTGCGTCTGCCCTTCGGTAACGTTGCATGTAGGTATATGATGAACGGGCTTGGGCTTTTTAATCCGCATGTTGAAAAAAATTACATAATGTCTGTTTCAGAATACATTCAATTTTTCTTCAAGTATCTTATAACGACGCAGCCACTTATCATGTGGACGTGGCTTTGGGGGTCGGTGGCAACGATGGGTCATGTCGTTGCAGATCGCTTTGCTACACCTTTCAAGGGGCACATCAGTCAGGAGTCGCAAGTTAATTTTGCTGCTGAAAACTCGCAGGCAACTCCGGCGATGGTAAGGCAACTTCAGGAACTATTTGTAATCCCGGCCACAAATAATCCGGTGCTGATTGCAAAAGAGCTTTGGCTCGACAGACTGTTTCTGATTTTATTTGGTTTTATTGTTATTTATTTTTTAATTTCAACGATGAACAATTATCTGGGGATATCGCTGTTTTGGGTTTTTCTGCCTCTGGCGTTGTTCATACCGTTTTTTCTTTTTTACGCGCGGTCGGTCACGTCACTGGTTTCGGAGTATAAGGAGCCAAGCGAAATTTTACTTTCGCGTCAGGCTGAAATTGCCGAAGTTGAACGAGTTGTATATGGCCATACGCATGTACCACGCCACGAATACTATGGATTTGTTGAACATCTGAACTCAGGTACATGGTCGCCGGCTTTTACAAATGTTGAGTGCACGGAAGCCTTCGAAAGAAATACCTATGTCTGGATTAAGCCGGGCGAACAGGGCGAAAATATCCGAAGCGCCGAGCTATTGCAGTTCACCACGCAAAAATAGATTAATTTTTCAGAAAAAAATCTCGTATAAAAACACTTCACGAATAAAAATATTTTGTTTTTAAGGCTGGACTTACATTTGCACCAAGTGCCTTTCAGCTACATTTATTTTTTTTGGGAGAAATTCATGGCTAAACTATTTCTAGTATTGTCAATTGCAGGATTTTTTTCTGCGTGTTCACCGAACGGTGTTACAGCCACAAATCTCGGTGGCGATCAGCGAGGCCTCGGTTCGCCGCCGCCCCCGGTAGTTCTTAACGGACTTTGCGGAAAAGCGCAGAGTGTTTGTGAAAGCGGAATACTGGCTATCGGTATTAATACACCAACGCAGTTTCTTTGGTCGTGTCAGGGCGCAAACGGCGGACGAAATGATTCGTGCAGTTTAGATAAACAGCCGCCGACAAATGCAGCTTGCGGCGGAGAAAACAATATTTGTATTTCCGGTACTAGTTTAGATATTGCGGACTCAGACACACAATTCTTATGGAAATGTAACGGCACTAACGACGGAGGCGACGCCCTCTGTTCTCTTAACTTTCCGTCGCCCCCTCCAGAGCCAATTGATGAAAAATGTGTACAGGTATTTTACGATACGACTGTCGATGCCTTTAAACTCGGCCGAAATTATGCGCTGATGACTCTCAATCTGCTAGGACATTTTCCGGAGTACCAGCAGGTGATAGGACCAATTGAGCTTTATCGTAAGGGAGACATTGCCCGCTGCCACGCGACGTTCTACATCGGTGTAGAATTCAATAACCCATTGCCGCCCGCCTTTCTGGAGGATTTTAAAACGGCAACAAAGCAGGTTGTCTGGATGGGATATAATTTTTGGCAATTGGGCGCGGATTTCGAGAGAGATTTTGGCTACAGCTCGACAGTTTATTCACATACAACAATCGATTACCAAAACTTAACTCCTGCGCCAGACAGCAAGCCGGGCTTCTTCCGCGACATCTTATATAAAGGAGAGGTTTTTCCAAAATATAATGTCTGGAATACGGCCACGCCAACAGTACTCGATGCCCCGTTTGAAATGGTAAAATTAACTAAGCTGTCAGATGTTGCTGTGGTGATGGGTGAAGCCAAACACTCCGTTACCGGCGAAATTCTTCCTTGGACGCTAAAATCGAAGAATAAATTCTTTATAACCGAAATCCCAATTTCGTTTGCTCATGAAGCTGACCGCTATTTTGTGTTTGCGGATTTGCTGTTCGACTTCTTGGATACGCCTCCGAAACATAACGAAAAAAATGCGTTTATTCGTCTGGAAGATATTGGTCCTTTTTCTGAACTGAGCTTGCTAGAAGAGGGCATGGCGATTCTTAAAAAGCATGAGATTCCGGCCCATATTAATTTATACCCAATATTTGGAGACCCACTCTTTGCAATTACAGGGCACGAAACAAAACCATTTATTCGAATGGAAGAACTGCCGGAATTCAATAGCCTGATCACTAAGTATAAGAGCGAAGGTATGACTGTGATATGGCACGGAGTAACCCATCAGTACAATGTTCTGAAGAATCCTTGGACGGGAACCAGTGGCGATGACTATGAGTTCTGGAATTACCCTGCGGACACTCCCGTAGCAGAAGACAGCGTCAGCTATGTCCTCGATAAAATGGACGACGGATTTAAATCGCTGAAAATGTATGACATCGCTCCGAGACTTTGGGTAACGCCCCATTATCACGCGTCTGCACTAGATACGGTAATGTTCGGACAGATGTTTGAGTGGGTTATTGGACGGGTCGTTTATTCTGACAGTAAAATAAAAGGTCTTAAAGATAAAGACTCTTCAACGCCGCTGAATTTTGATCTTACGAATACGGCAACAGCGCAAAATCGTCGTGATTTTTTCTCTACATTGGAAGTTACGGCTGATCCGAGTTTGAAACAGTTTGGCCAGATGTTTCCGTATGAATTATATGGCGACCTTTACAGCCAGCGGGTGCTTCCCGAGAACCTGGGTAATGTTGAGCCCTATCTAAGTGATCAAGTCGAGTTCATTCGAACTGTCGATGTCATGCTTGTAGATGCGAAACGTAACTTGGTTCTTCGCGATGTTTGGGCCTCTGCTTTTTACCACCCATTCCTGCTCGACCCGTCGATAAATTCTGCGAACAAAGACATTACAAAGCCGAAGGATCTGGAAAGACTCGTTAGCGGAATCAAAGCGCTTGGTTACAAGTATATAAATTTGGAAACCTACGCAGACGCACACAAGGCTCCCGCAGGTAAGCCTAGAATTGAGTTGCTAGAAATTAGAAAATGATCCGAAGACCACAGTGGACACGATGCTGCGCGTTATACACTAGGACTTATTTGTCATCTGCCATCTCGTATGTAACGCTTTTTAAGTCATCTTAAGGATTGGAGATACTATGGCTGATGTTTTAGTTGTTACTAGCAAAGTTAAGAAGTTTATCAAAGAAAAAGGCGAAATGAATACCTCTGCAGAAACGATCGATATGCTTTCAAAAGCTGTCGAAGCTTTATGCGCAAAAGGTATTGAGGCAGCCAAAGCCGATGGTCGCAAGACTGTTATGGCCCGCGATATTATTATCGACCACATTTAGTTTTAAATTTTTATATTTAAAGCATTTTCAAAAGCTCGTCCCAAGAAATAATTTTTACTTCTAGGGACAGGGCTTTGTCTACTTTTGAACCGGGATCTTCGCCGGCTATCAGGTAATTCAATTTTGAAGAAACTCCAGAAAGAAGTTTCCCGCCATTTGCCTCAATCATTTCTTGCGCCTCATTGCGCTTGATCGGCAACGTTCCCGTGATAAGAAAACTTTTTCCGGAAAGCGGTCCCTCTTTGTTTCTCTTGGGTTTTTCGAATTCGATGAACGCTGATAGCGCAGCAACTTCTTTTACAAACGCGCGGTTTTCCAACGAAAGTAAAATTGATGCGGAAACCTTTGGGCCAATTTCTGGAATTGTTTCGAGTTCGTCTTTCGTGCCCTTAAGAAAATTTTCGACAGTTACAAAATGGTCGGCCAAAAGCTTGGCGGTTTGCTCGCCGACAAAACGAATACCAAGGGCATAAATAAATCTGGCAAGAGTTGACTTTTTACTGAGTTCGATACTATTGAGAATATTTTCAACTGACTTTTCACCCTGCCGCTCAAGAGCAAGCAATTCATTCTTTTTGAGTCGGTACAAGTCTGAAAAGCCACTTATTAAATTGTTATCGACCAACGTTTCAATTAATCGATCTCCGACCTTTTCCATATTCATCGCGCGCCTTGAAACGAAATGCGTAATCGACTCTTTTAAGATAGAGCCGCACTTGGGGTTAACGCATCTTAGAATGGCCTCATCTTCTTCCTTAACCGCCTTGCTTCCGCACCCGGGGCACAGTTCAGATATTCTGTAAGGAACCGAACTCTTGGGGCGCTTGTTCAGAATTACGGAAACAACTTCAGGAATAACGTCGCCGGCGCGCTGGATAAAAACACTGTCTCCGATTCGCACATCTTTACGGTCAATTTCATCCTGATTATGCAGAGTTGCGTTGGTAATCGTTACTCCGCCAACCTTAACAGGCGCCATGATTGCAACCGGAGTCAGGGCACCTGTGCGCCCTACCTGCACGACAATGCTTTCAATTACGGTTTCGGCCTGTTCAGGTTTAAACTTCGTTGCGGTTGCCCAGCGCGGGCTTCTGGCAACAAAACCCAGGTCTTCCTGCTGAACCAAAGAGTTGACCGTTATAACTATTCCATCAATGTCAAAATCCAGTTTTGCACGCCGTTTTTCAATTGAATGATAATAAGTAATCAGTTCTTGCGGATCAGATGTGCAAACCGTCAAAGAGTCTTC
>JANPPN010000120.1:0-11385 GCA_031428535.1 Bdellovibrio sp.
GTTACGCCCAACCAAGGGAATTCACCTGACGCTTTCAAAAGACCGTTTACATCTGCCCAACGCCGTTGTTATGGCCGCGCAGAAAAGTTCACGGATAGTCTTCGCAATTCCAAGACATGAAATGATAATTATCGGCACAACTGATACCGATTTCTCGGGGGATCCTTCAAGCGTAAAAGCCGATTTTGAAGACGTCGAATACTTGCTTAAAATAACGAATGAATATTTTCCTGATGCAAAAATTACTCACGAAGATATTCTGAGCAGTTACGTCGGGGTTAGACCATTGGTCAAAGATGAATCCGGTAATGAGGGGAAGACCAGTCGCGAACACGTAATTTTATCGGATAGTCGGGGATTTACTTTCGTAGCCGGGGGCAAATATACGACCTACCGGCTGATGTCTGAACAAATCGTGGACCGTGTTCTTGAATCATGGGGTATCGAACGTCGACTTTCTTTTAGGCGCTGCTCTACTGTTCAGCCGCTGAATTCATTCGTAACCGCTGATCGGATTCAATTTGCCCAAGCGACTGCGGTTACCGAGAAGGAAAAAAAACTTTCCGAACGCTTCGGGGCCGAATCCTTTGAGATTCTAAAAAAATACGGCACAGAAAAGACATATTGGCAGTTGGAAGCCCATCAAGCTATTAACACGACAATGTGCCTGTCGCTGGTTGATTTCTACACAAGACGTGTGCCTTTGATGCTTTCGCATAAAGATCACGGCCTCGAGTTACTGGCTGAAATCTCGGAAGTTTTTTCAGCTGAATTAAAATGGTCTCCCGCTGAAATGGCAGTGCAGCAGCAGGCACTTCGTACCTACATTGAAAAAGAACTTTCTTGGCGTAAAAGTTTCAGTTGAGAAATTTTGTAGTTTATATCTTGATTCAGCCACTTGAGTATATGCAGAGGATTTTGAATTAAGCCAAGATGGTCGCAGACCTGACAGTGCAGAAAACCTTTTCCTAAAAGAAAATAAAGTGATGAGAACGGGTAATCTTCGGCATTTTTGCAAAGCCCGGCTTCGACCGGATTTCGATAAATATATTTATAGGTATTCAGATATTGCGAGTAGTTTAGGATTGGTTCAGAAAGATTTTCCAGGTTAGAAGTTTGATAAATTTCATTTTGCAGACTGACACAAAAAAAATTTTCGTTGTTCTCGAAATTCGAAATAAGTAGATGTATATGGGTGTCCATCATGGTCAGCGCCTGAATTTCCACGTCAAATTTGAGGGCGTTCTCGGAAATTTTTTTCTGAATAAAAATCCAGTCGAGGTCTTTTAGCAGGTATTGAGTCCGGTATTCCAGTGAGACATGATAATATTTTTTGTTTGACCGAAAGGCACTTTTTTTCATTCTCAGAGAATGTTCAAGATCCATGCTCTACTGCAGCCCACGGACCTGCACCTGAGCCCTTAACCCGGCCGAATTCCGAATCCCAAAGGTGCCAGCCACCTTTTTGGAGGTTATTTTTGATTGAGGAAAGAGGTGATTGCGGGGATTTCTTTTTCGAGATGGGGGAGAGCAGGCATCTGTTTGGTGTCGCGTTTCGGTTTGTAGTCTGGAGGATAGGTGGCCTTTAGGAGTCTTGCCTCTAATATCTCTTTTGTTGAATTTGCTATTGCAGGCCCAGTTGACCCGTCTTTGGACGGATCAACATTGTGGCAAGCGGTGCAGTTGAGATTATAAATTGATTTTCCGCGCTCGATTGTCTGCGCGGGTGTCGGTTCGCTACCCGCAGAATGTTCCTGCTTCTTCGTACACGAAAAAAGAAGCAGTCCGAATGCAAAAGCCAAAAATATTTTCATCGTAATTTAAATCAATACTGCCAGTATTGCGTAAATGACCGCGGTCAGAACAAAACCACCGGTAATGACGCCCTTTACAGTCTGCATGAAGTAAATTTTTCCTTTGAGAGCATTTCCCTGAATAAGCGCCCAGAGTACGCCGAGAATAAGGGCCGCCATCAGAACGTTAGATTCCGGAGTTATCGGCAATGGCAGATGATGTGCCGATCCCATAAACCATAAAAGTGGAATTGAAAATAAAACATTGGTTCTGGATGCGAGCAAAGCCTTAGGAGCAACGATCGCAGCCTGTGGGTTCGCTGACCCGCCGGTGGCGACTTGGTTTGCAGAGGCCATTACGATCTGTTGTTTGGGCCAGATGACAAACCAAACATTTGCCCACATTGTCAGTCCCATAACGACGCCGATGAGAATCGAAATTCCCCAACCTGAAGAGTACACAGCCATTCCGCCGGTGTGTCCTTTGATAGCCAAAAGTATCATTCCGGTTACCATGGTCCACATTGCGCCCCAGCGAAACCAGTAAAGGGCAATTGGTAAAAGTTTAGTGGTGATACCGGATTTTGTCGGTGCATCGGCCTGAGCCATTGCTGATCCTTGAGTGAAATTGAAATAATAGAGGTGGCCAATCCAGAGTAAGCCGAAGAAAAGGTGCAACCAACGCAAGATATAAGTAATTCCGTCCATCGAAGCAAGTTGTGCCAATACATTCATAAGTGACTCCTTGTTAAAATAAAAAATGATTAACTAATCATTTGCTTAGTTATGATTTGAGTCATGTCGGAATGCATTATGAGATTCAGCGAGGCTAAGTATTCAACATCCTTTTTACGAATGTCGGAAGAGCAAATGCTGCCGAATGAAGATCCTCGTTGTAATACCGGAGTTCCTTAGCTTTGGCGAATTGTGCAGCGGCTGCTCTATCGAAGTCAGTCACGGGGTGATACTGTCCGTTTATAGCCATCTGAAGACTCCACATGCCTGAAGGATAGGTTGGCGCGTGAAAGAGCATCGTGTGAACCTGACTTGGAGAAAAGACAGCCTTCAAGCACTTACTCAGTTCGACAAAAGTTTCAGAGTGAAACATCGGCGATTCGCCTTGCGTAACCAGAATTCCATTCTGCTTCATAGCTTTTTTACAATTGCTGTAAAACTCGTTGGTAAATAAACCCTCTGCAGGGCCGGCAGGATCTGATCCGTCAACGATTACTAAATCGTAAACATCGGCAGGGGATTCAGAAACAAATTTTATTCCATCGCCGATAATCAGGTTAACTTTGGGGTTGGAGAAATCGCGGGCAATCGCCGGCAAAAACTGCTTGCATGCACGAACAACGGCTTCGTCGATTTCGACCATCGTCACTTTTTCCAGGCCGGGATATTTACAAATTTCGCGGATGGTGCCGCCATCTCCACCACCGATAACCAGCACATTCTTTGCAGTTTTACCGCTGGCTGATTCATAGGCCTGCATGGCCGGATGAGTGATCATTTCATGGTAGTGGTATTCATCGCGTTCGGTGCACATAACCATGTCGTCGATCGCAAGCATTTTTCCGTAGGAAATAGAATCTAGGATGCGAACCCGTTGAAATTCATTTCGTTCGTCAAAAAGAACTTCGCCGGTATAACGAAGTGACAGCGCCTGATTGTCATCTTTATCTGTAAACCAAACATTACGGTTAATTTTATAACCTTTTTTCGGATCATAGTTTTCAGTATCATTCGGCTTAACCTGGATTTCGTTTCCCTTTTTAAGCACATGAGTAGAGCCGCGGTTCATTTCAAGTGCGGAGTATGAAGCCTCGAAAGATTTTTTTAGGTGCTCGAATGAAACCCAAGGGTCAACGGTGTCCCCGCAAGTGAATAAATCAACTGCGGCATATCTGTATTCCGGCCACGTGTGAATAGCTAAGTGACTTTCCTGAATTACAACTACGCCTGATACGCCGTAGGGTGAAAAGTGATGAAAGGTCGAATTAATTACAGTTGCTCCGGCGATCTGAGCGGCTTCAACCATGGCATTTTCTATAGCTGCAACATCATTAAGTACGTCTGCTTTGCAATTCAAAAACTCAACTAGAATGTGACGACCTAATGCTTTCATTTCACGACCTTTTCAAAGATAATTTTGTAAGCGGTCAAAATAGGGCCAAGCGCTCCCGTGAGCAAGAATTTTCTCGGGAAAATCATCCAAAAACAGATATTTTTTTTATGCTACTATTTTGCACACTCTCACCTGATATTAACGATTGTACGAGACTTCAAAGCAGTGGTGAATTTTCTGGTCGTGGAAATCGATCGGAATCGTTTGAGAAGTGATATTTTTAACCTTAAATTTATTTAAAATGTCGGCTGAAAGTTTAAAGTCACGTTTGTTGGTCGAAAAATAAAGAATTCCGTCTGGCTTGAGGAACTTTAAGACGTCCAAAATCAGCTGAGTCTGGTCGCGTTCGACGTCAAAATCCGTCTTCATGCTCTTCGAATTTGAAAAGGTTGGCGGATCAAGGAAAATAGTATCAAAACTTTGAAGCAAATCCGGCCATTCGGCGGCTTGTTCGATAAATTGAAGGACATCTTCCTCAATAAAAAAATTCTCAGTCACGGAGAGGCGATTCAACGTAAAATTCTGCTGGGCCCATTCCAGATAATTTTTCGACATATCGATACTATACGTCGTAGCGCCGGCTTTGGCGGCCATTACTGAAGCTGTTCCGGTGTAACAGAAAAGATTGAGAAACCGACCTTTGGCGTTTTTCAGGAAGCGGTAGCGTATTGGCCGATGATCTAAAAATAAACCCGTATCAAGATAATCGTGAAGATTGACGTAAAGTTCGACGTCGTTTTCACGAATAATCAGCTTTTCGTTTTTTTGGTCGAGTTTTTGGTACTGTTCGTTTCCTTTTTGCCGTTGGCGCTTTTTAACAATAATTTCGGATTCTGACGCATTGAAAAGTGCTTTGAGTGAATTGATCAAGAGGGGCAAATGATTCTTTTCCTGATCAATTAGCTGAGACTTATCATAAACAACAAAGTAATTTTTGTATCGATCAACGATGAACGGAAACTCCGGAATATCGCGATCATATAATCGATAGGCCTCGATGTGGTTCTTTTCGGCCCAGGGCTTTAGTTTTTTGAAATTTTTCTCGAAGCGATTTTGAATCATCCGAGGATCTTAGCACAATTTCGGAATAAGCGGAAATTTTCACTTAATAGCACTGATAATAGCCTGAAAATATTCCGGTCTTTCGTGGCGCGGGTACCAGGCTAGTGCAATTTTATAATCCAGAAACAGATCCCCACCCAGCTTGATCAATTCGCCACGTTTGACATGAAGGGCGGCAAACTCTTCGGCCAGCACCGAATAGCCAAGGCCGCCTGTGATCATTGAAACAAGGGCATCGGTATTGTTTGCAAAGTGTCGTTCCTTTGTGATCTGAGGCTTTAATTTGTATTTATCCAGAAGATTAAACGTCATCAGGTCGCTCTGGTTGAAGTCGATAATAGTTTCGGATTTGAGTATGTCGGGAAGTAAGCGCCTCTTCCATGAGGCTGGGCCGTAAAGACAATATCTTTCGGCTTTAATAATTTTAGAATCCATTTCGCGGGTAACAAGGTGGTGTTCGAGAATCGCGAAATCGCAAAAACCGGTTTTGAGTTTATCAACATTGTTTTCGGTGTCTGATAGGTCAAAACGGTAGCGCATGTACGGAAAACGGGTTTTCAGGCTGATTAAATTAGGAATGACCCTTGATCGCAAAATACTTGATGGTCCTGAGATGCTAACTTCGATGATGCTATCTTTTGCTGCCCTTTGAATCTTTGAAAGGGCCATTCCCTCTATTTCTAAACTGCCTTTTACAAACTGAAGAAGCGCCTCTCCTTCACTTGTGAGCTTCATGCCTTTCCTCGATCTTATAAAGAGCGTTGTCTTCAACTGCTTCTCTAATGATCGGATCCGCTGGGTCACTCCGGTTTGAGTGATCCCCAGGATATACGATGCATCTTGGACTGTTCCCTTTCGGACAACAGCCCAAAATGCTTCAAGGGGGGGGCTGAGTAAACTCATTTATATTCATAGATAAATGAAAACTATGAATTATACAAATACTATTTTTAAGTCTAGTTTGCACAGCATCAGAGTTTTCAACAGATGGTCTGTGGAAAACAAATTTTAAAAGGAGAAAAAAATGAAAACAGTATTTGTGATATTAACGTTCCTAACAATAAGCGCAGCTTTTGCTGTGGAAAACACCGTGGGCAGTGTGGATACTACTGCACAAAGTTTTGATGGACATGTTTGTTCGGATCAGCAGGGAAATAGCTTCAAGTTAGAAGTTTATCGACTTGCTTCAATCGTCGAGTTTGCAGGTGAAGACCTGTACGAAGGTGGAACTTTACATTTAGCCCAGGATGATACGGGCTTCAGCTCGAGCAAAACTATTTATCAAATGATGAATGGCGGAGAGTTGATTATTTCGGAAAAGTCTTTCGTTGGGCGAGGCGGAGGCAGAGGCGGTTTTGATGACACCTTTAAAACGCTGATATCAGCAAAACTGACGACAAATGAAAAAGTATATTACTTCAGTTGCAATTAGTATTTTTGCGGTAGGTCTGTCAGTTTCAGGCCTGCTGCTTCTTTCGGACGATGAAATTCTGATTCAATCGCTTGAATCGAGAACTCTGGAAGACAGTGCTGTATATAATAAAATTAAACTGATCAGGCAGGAAGGCCGTGAAATCTGGATGATGAACCAAAGTCATTCAGGACTGACCACTGCGAAATGGGAAAGACTGGCTATCGTCATCGAAGGCAGCAAGGCGAGTTTCTACCAGCTCGGCGCCGGCAAGTTGGTTTGGGATGAATCTTTATTGCAAAACCAGACAGCCTATCGTGTTTCATGCTTTATGTGTCATAGTAACGGGCCGCGAGCTATTCGTCCAGATTATGAAGGCCAAAATACAAGCCTGGCAAATAAAGTAAAAATATTTTTCTGGAATTTAAAAATCAAAAGCTATGGACGTATAATTGAAAACGAAAAGCAAAAAAAACTGGATGCAACTTTAAAAGTTCCATTTCGGCATCAAAGCGCACTTGATAACGAAAGACTTCAGGTAAAAACCTGTCAAAAATGTCATAACGAAAGTTCATTTTTTGGCAGAGGCCAGTTGACTCGGCAAAATGCACTGACTATCGAGTTTATGGTGAAAAATAGTCTGATGCCGCCAGTAGGTTTTCATCTGAGTAAAGGTGAAAAAATTCAAATTAACGAATTCATTGCCGGTTTTTAGTCATCAAAATGCAAAATTTTTAACAAGGTGGGCTTGATAATTTTGAATTAAATACCAAAGAGATCAATCGGAGTTGTATCTGACTCATGTCCAGATTTACTTATAGATGACGACGTCGGCGATATCGAAGCGAACTTTCTTGGCATGCTGATGTTTGTCTTCGGGTGAACGATAACCACAGGCGATGGCGGCGACTGTTTTAAATCCGGTGCTTTCAAGTTCAAGAACTTTATCAAAGCCTGCAGGATCTAAACCTTCCATTGGAAGAGTATCAATTTCCATCAGTGCCGCTGTCGTCAGGAGCGAGCCCATGGCGATGTAAGTTTGTCTTTGCGCCCACCAGCCGATAACTTCAGAGCGTGGCCCTTTAATCAGATCATCGTGCATAGTGCTGCGGAATCTGTCGAGCTTCGCGACTTCGATACCGCGGGTTTTAGCTGTATGATCGATCAATTTTTCAATATGGGCTTCGTCCATTTTTTCTTTATAAGTTAAAACCACAAAATGCGAAGCTTCAGTAACCGGCGATTGACCGGCAGCTAACGGCAGTAGTTGTTGTCTGATTGCGGGATCCTGCACGACAATGAATTTCCATGGCTGCAACCCGTAAGATGAAGCGGCTAATCGTAAAGTTTCGGCCAGAATTTTCCAGTCGGCCTCGCGGATTTTTTTTGTAGGGTCAAATTTTTTACAGGCATAACGCCATTTCATCTGGCTATGTAAAATTTCATTATCAACTCGAGACATTAAAGGCTCCTTAAATAATCGGCATGTTCCCTGGTAACTACTTAGTTATAAATACCGAACCGGAAAAATTTGATTTTGTGTACATCGAATCATTTTTTGAATTGAACGCAGCAACTCTCCAGTAATACTTCTTACCTGGTTCGCCCTTCGAAAAACCGTAAGCGGTATCTTTTACGGCTTGATCCTGCACGACTAGCCACTTGAAATTAGGATCGGTGGCAACCTGAATGTGATAACTGTCTGCACCCGCTGTTGGTTTCCACTCCAGTTTAACTTCTCCGGAAACCTTTGCCAAAAATTTAGGGCCTGTTAATTCAACAGAAGGTGGCCGTGCAGATACCTTTGAATTTTTCGGTTTTTCAGGAAAAAGCGAATTCATTTCTTTATTCAGATCACCATGGGAACTTGCTGAAGGATGAGCCTCTGCTGGTGGGCATTTTTCCGTTGTTGAACAAAGAGCATCGGATTCATCGGCAAAAACCGCTTTGTTTACTCCGAAAGACAAAATAATTGCAAAAATAATGGCTAAAAATTTCATAAAATTCCCTTCAAACGACTATCTTTTACTTTTAAATCTCTCAGGCGCATTTAGCAAGCAGCTTTAACTCTCGGGTTGTAAACCGGAAACTCATTTGCTACAACATTTGGCAGGGGTCTTACAGATGATCGCTGCTTTTTGTTTAATTCTTTGAATTTGACTTAAAGGAGAGGAAAGTCCGAGCTTCATTGAGCAACACAAGGGTTAACGGCCCTCCGCCGCAAGGTGAGGAACAGTGGAACAGAAAGAATATCCAAGGCATTGATCTATTAATCGGGAACGGGAGATTTTTAGGGAGTCGGTGGAGTGAAAACAGCCAAACTCTGTGTGAAGCAAGATCAAATAGGAGAGCAAAAGGCTGGGGCAACCCAGTACTTTAAAGAACGGCTCGTTCGAGGCTTTCGGGTAAGATCGCTTGAGCGTTTAAGTAATTAAACGCCTAGAGGAATGGTCGTCAAAAGGCAAAAAGTGATCGTGGTAAACTTTGCCTGGAACAGAACTCGGCTTATCGTAAGACCCCGCCACCTTTTTTTTAAATTCAGAATTACCAGAGATATCCGGTCTGGATGGCAATAAATGAAGCCGGAGCATCTTTATTACCTAAAAACATATTATATGAAAACGAAATCGGAACACTCGGGCTAGCAAGCCAGCCCGCTCCGAATGAGACTATGGAATTAGCGGCGATTTGATTCGAGCTGAGAAAAGAACTACTTTTAGATGCGGGCAAAAGATATTCGGTTCCGCCTCCGATAGAAACCGAATCATCTAAAAAGTAATCCAGTTTTCCGCCAAGTGAAAGATAAGTAATACTTAGATCACAGTTGCCGGTCGTACATATGGAGTTTTGGGCCTGTACGCCATACGAGCGAAAACCGATCGGATAACGGGCTTTCAGGCTTTCAGTTAGATTGTGCTGATAGGCAAACGCAAAGGCAAAACTTGTTCCTGACATGGTTACATTTGTTGTGCCCAAATTAACAGAAAGACTGTTAATCATAATTTCGGCAAAAACGCCGAGATTAGAAGTTGATTTTTTTTCAGAAGACTTTTTGCGGGATCCACTTTCACTAATCGGTTTGGTTTCTGCCGGAGTTACCGTTGCGGCAGATGCCGTTTGTTCGTAGGGAATCAGTTTATAACCTTTTTTAGCCACGCCCTTAATAAGCTCTGCATGGGCCTTATTTTCTGAAGCAGCAGTAATTGTGACGATGCCGACTTTTTTATTCGAGTCATTTAAGATGAAATATTTTTCAGTTGAAACCAACATCTCATCGTCACCGGACTGAACGGTAACATTCGTACCTTGAACGTCAACTACCTGAGCCGCATCGGCGTCGGCAACTACAATAGAAAAAACAAAAAATGTAAGAAATAAAATTAAGAAAGACTGCATCTTTTTTCAAATTTTCGCAAAACAAGATACATCAAGCCGGGCAATAAAAAGAGGAACAAAAACCCCGAACCACCGGGACCATTATGATCCTGATTTTTAACAAGACCACAACCGCCGCCGAATTTTGGTTGGCTTGTTACATTGGAAGTGCTCTTCGTGGTTGATGTCCCCCCGCTGCTGCTTCCACCGGTGGTGGGAGGCGGCGTGACAACGGCTGCGGAGGAAATCGTGATATCAAGACAGTGCACGTAAAATTGGCCAGGCTGATCGTCCATTTGCTGAAGAACCCGCAGCATACAATTGGTACATGGAGTTGTCGGAATTTTTACGCTGAGCTGTCGGTCGCCACCAGTTTGAGCATCTGCAACATTCACAAGTTGATTGGCAGCAAGCCAGAAGCCATTCACCGAATCTGGGGAAAATTGCACAATGAAGCGACCGGGATGATTGATTGATTCAGTAATGCCGATATTCAGGGTTTGCCCGGCAGTGTAGGCTAACCTAACTGGCATTACTGTATTGTAGGTGGCACAAACACCGGGGGTATCCGCAACTGTGGGGTTTGCGGCATTCGGCTGTGTAAACTTGGCATCATCCTTTACGCCCATTCGACCAATTGGAGAATTCAATTTAATGTGAGCTTCAGCCGAAACCGACGCTACCAATAATATAAATAGTGAAAACTTTTGAATGAGTTTCATTGAACGTCCTTCGATAAAAGACTTGCTCGACATGTATTAAAATTTTCGGCTAAAGCGTCGTTCAAATTGTTGCGTACTGCAAAAAATGGCGAATTTTCTGTGCTGCCGACCTGAAGCCAGCAGGTGATTTCTTCGCGGTGGTACCGACCATTCGGCATTCCAGCAGAATAATCGCAATCTGTGCAGGAAGCCAGAGCGGATCTCGTATCGTAATTATGAATATCAAGACTGAAGCAGACTTCACGCCCTTCAAGCAAGACACATTTTTTTTCATTTTGAGAAGAGTCGATTACATCAGGTGAATAGACATTAAGATAACATTTTATGCTGCCACTGAAGCAAAAGTTTTCGTCTATAATTGCATCTGGCGCCAATGAAATTTTTTGTATTCCTGAAGAGTAGGCAAGGGACCCAGTGGCAACGGAAGAACTGACGCGTGCACAGTTCTGAAATAAAAATAAACCCAAATAGCCCGAGACCAAAAACGGTATCAAGACCCATTTTGAATTGAGTTGATTCATGAATGCCCCCACCCTTAATTTTAGTATCAGGCTGGTTGAATACACAAGTTTATAAACCAACGTCTCAAAATTGGAAATTAGGGCTGATTAGAGGAGTCTCTTCTTTATTTCGCGGATCTGTTTGAGATGTAACCGGTGGTGAATTGCAAGAACCCAGAACCACTGTTTTGCAGTAATCATTCCGAACCAAGGATGTCTGAAGCGGAGTTTTGAATTTTTGTTTTTCATGTTTGAGACCAGATTTTTATAATCAGTTTGCGAAAATTTCTTAAACTCAGCCACGCTTTGCGAGGCGGAAATTGCGCCGATCGGTTTTACCGTTGCGGTATCTGCAGTACCCTGCGGAAGACGATCAGAGGTCAGTTCACTTATT
>JANPPN010000121.1:0-4531 GCA_031428535.1 Bdellovibrio sp.
GCTCGGAGACATCCAGGGCGAAGGCTATATCGATGAAAGTGTAGAGCCGCAGCGTCGCTGGGCATTGAAACGCTATAAATTAGTCGCGATTATCTGGAACGTAAAAAGGCCGAAAGCCATGATAACCGATGCGAAACAAGAGCTACATATGTTTTATCTTAACGACAAAATCGGGAATTCCGATGGCGTCATTACGGGAATCAGTAACGGTGAGGTTACGATTAATGAAAAGGGAACTGAATCAAAACTTAAGATGATTAAGTAATTGGTTTCAACATTCAGGAGGAATGATGAAAAATATTCTGTTAAAAAGTATTGTGATCTTTGCCTTTATTATTACGTCATGTGCCACAAACAAAAAAATTGATTCAGATGATGACTTCTCAGTTGAAGGCGCCGCGCCGATAGGGTCAGACGAGATCGGTTCTGCGTCTGATGATCTGGCGTTGGGCGATACCGATGAAATACCTGCCGATGTCACGGCAAACTCCGAAAAAGCCGCGGCAGGTGATAACAGCCTCGATTCCGCTTTAGAGAGCGAACTTAATAGTCTCGGTAATTCAACGGAAGGCAAAACAGCTGAAAAAGCAGCCGCGGCACAGCCGAAGGACGAATTATCACTCGACGAGCCGGTCGTGCCTAAAGACGAACTGAGTCTTGATGAGCCGGCTCAAACTCCGGTTGCTAAAACCGAACCTCAAACTCCGATTGTGGAACAGCCGCCGATTGAACCCGCGGCAGACCCCACTCCGCCGCCACCGGTTGTCATTGCTGAAGATCCGCCGGTTGTACCACCTGCCGAAATCGTTCCTCCGACCCCTTTGCAGTCAACTGCCCCGCCGGAAGCGCCGCCGATTGTTGAAACAAGTACACCTGCCACAATTGACAATGTTACTTACCAGGCGAATAGCAATGGCGGAACAATTGCTGTATCTGCGAATCAGCCATTAAAATTTACGACACGCCTGAATTCAACTACAAATCAATTCATCGTCGAAGTTGAAAATTCCACAATTCCGAAAAAGTTGAAACGTTCGCTGAATACTAAAGACATGGCTTCAACTATAGGCTCAGTCGATATCTATCAGAAAACCGGCTCAAACGTTGCGCGTTTCGTTGTACAATTGCGAAAGGGCTCGCCTGAACCTATTGTTCAACCTGAAGGAAACAGCATTCTGATAATTGGCAGCGGAACCATGCCAGTTGTAAAGGCGCAAGCCCTGGCAGACTCAGTGCAATCGGGGCAGGTTGATGGAGGGGGCGCGCCCCCTGAAGCCGTATCACCCGAAGAAGGCACCGGTGCCGGTGGAAAAGTCGCTGGAAAAACCAGCGGCGCTTCTGGAGGCCCATCGGCAGCAACTGCGCAGGACTTAAGATCTTCAAACATCGATGGAAAATCATTTTTACAGGCCGATAATGAAATAGTCGATCTGGCAACTCCTGGAATCATGAGTTCGGATGATCTTGAAGAATTCCTGATTAGCAATAATAAGTTTTACGGCAAGAAAATATCGATTGAAACAAATAAAATGGATATGCGGGATGCGCTCAAATTCATTTCAGAGGAAAGTGGCGTTAACATCATCATAGATGAAACAGTTATCGGAAATGTCTCGATGAAACTCCGGAATGTACCTTGGGACCAAGCTTTAATTCTACTTTTGAAATCTAAAAAGCTCGGATTCAAACGTCAGGGATCTGTACTCAGGATCGGAAAAATCGAGGAATTCAAGCAGGAAGAGCAGGAAGCGGTCGAAATGAAAGAGGCTCGCAAGGCAAGATCGCCTTTCATAGTAAAAAGATTTTTTATCGGTTATGCAGATGTTAAAGACCTCGAAGGAAAAATAAAAACCTACCTTGAGTCATTAGCCGGTATTCAGACGCCGGTAATCGCTGCAGGCGCAGCACCTGCGATACCGCGGGCGACCGCGGCAGCTAAAAAAGAGAATATCGGAACCGTCATAGCTGATAATCGTTCCAATTCTCTGATCGTGACGGATACCGAAGTAAACATGTTAAAAATTACCAAATTGATCGAAGCCTTGGATTCCCAGCCCCAGCAAGTGTTGATCGAGGGCAAAGTCGTCGAGGCAAAAGAAGAATTTACACGCGGTCTCGGAGTAGAATGGGAGACCGCAGGCACGGCGACAACGACGAATAGCGCTCGAATCGGAATCAAACCCGCGTTAGACGCGGGAAACGCCGTTTTTAGTGGCGGATTCACATGGGGCTCTCTCGATGTTTTAGGCTCTTTAACTGCAAGACTGGCACTCGGAGAACGGGAAGACAGGGTACGAGTGTTGTCTTCGCCGCGAATTGCAGTCTTATCAAATGCCAAAGCCACAATTTCTCAGACTGCCGGCTTTCTGATTCCCAAAACCGTAGTCGCAGCCAACGGCTTACAAACCACTACAAATGAAGTTGTTCCGGTCGGAGTCACCCTTGATGTGACGCCATTGGTTTCAAACGAAGGCACGGTTACGTTGAGCCTGAACATCATCCGATCATTTGTTTCGCGAGTCGATGCCAAAGCTCCGGATGAACGCAAGGCCAGCACTCAAGTAATTGTGAAGAGCGGCCAGACCGCCGTTATCGGTGGAATCTTTGAGTCCACAAATACAATAGGAAAATCGGGCGTGCCGGGTTTCAGAGAAATTCCTATTTTGGGCACTTTATTTCAGGCCGAATCGGAAAGTAAGGTGAAAAATGAGCTGGTCATTTTTGTAACGCCGACAATCCTTAAGCCAGTCGTCGGCGTCGAGAAAAAATCATCAGATATTCAGTAATATCAAATCGTTTTGGAGCTTAAAAAAGTACAGGCGTCGTTTTTCATATTTGTATATGAATAAAGAGTGTTCGGGGGCAATTCAAGTTTGTCCCCCGGGCGCAGCGCAAACTGCGTTCCTGAAAGATTAAATATCAATTCGCCGTCAATTATCTGGATAAACTCTCTCATTTGAGTCCGATGATTGGCTAATTTCAAACCTGATTTGATTTCGATTTCGGTAAAATCGAGCCCCTCAGCCTGTATCAACTGTATCAATATTTCTTTTTTAGGTGAGATTTCTGCCGTCCATCGAGTTATTTTCATAAATAGTCCTCTTTATCTTAATTTGAGACAAAAATAATTTAAAGTGTATTGCCCGATTCGTCGATAAAAAAATACGTGGAGGACATCTTGAAGAAAATTAGCACGGAAACCACTTCGCAGCACATTAATGACGTCGTCAATTATCTTGAGTCTCAAACTCAGTTTAATTTCAAATTCGACGAACAGATTCTTGAATTAACTCAAAAAGAGGATTTAAAAAAAATTACCATCGATTTTGCGAACATAGATAAAGTTTTATTACGCCAAGATGTCGATGGAACCAATTTTCTGCAGATTAATTTCACTCACGGCACGAAAATCCTCATTACGAAATCACTCGTAGGATTTAAACCGACACAGCTTATGGGATTTGACTTAACCCGCATTCCAAGGGTGGTAACGACGATAGACCTCGTCAGTGTCTCGAAGGCGATTGAAGATTTGTTTGATTCAGAAGAAACATCTGATTCAAAAGCCGAAATTGAAATACTAAAAAAAGTTTATCAAAGTATTTTGTACGGAGCTGAAGGAATAGGGTTTAAAATGCAGGCAGAAAAAAACTGGCTAAGTTCAATTTTGCTCAACCAATCGGCAGTGTCTGCCTAAATTTCTCGACGAATTTCGAATATCTGTTCTTAATTTGGGCCATTCAAAAATAAACTAAATTATTCCAAAATTTTTATTGACCTCTATGTGAAAAAAAGAGACTTACATTGTCCACAGCAGTTTTAGGGGGCATAGCTCAGCTGGGAGAGCATCTGATTTGCATTCAGAAGGTCGCAGGTTCGATCCCTGTTGCCTCCACCAAACCTAAGTCGGTCTTTAAATAATTATGAAAATAATTAAAAAAAAGAGTTGACTCAGAAACTTGGTTAAACTAGAACAGTTGTCTTGTCTTTGTCGTGGTTCTTTGAAAACTAAATAGTTATAAAGATTTTGGGAAATTGTCACAATTCTTCGGAGTTGTAGACACAATTTTTTTCAATATGTTTATTGTTTAAAAAAAACATATATAAAATAAGCAATTATTAAATTTTACAGTTTTTAACTGGAGAGTTTGATTCTGGCTCAGAACAAACGCTGGCGGCGTGCCTAATACATGCAAGTCGAACGAGGTAGCAATACCTAGTGGCGCACGGGTGAGGAATATATGGGTAATCTGCCCTCGAGTTTGGGATAACCAGTCGAAAGATTGGCTAATACCGGATAAGACCACAGGATCTGCGGATCTAGGGGTTAAAGGTTTTTCGCTTGAGGATGAGCCCATATGGGATTAGCTAGTTGGTAAGGTAATGGCTTACCAAGGCTACGATCCCTAACTGGTCTTAGAGGATGATCAGTCACACTGGAACTGAGACACGGTCCAGACTCCTACGGGAGGCAGCAGTAGGGAATATTGCACAATGGGGGAAACCCTGATGCAGCGACGCCGCGTGAGTG
>JANPPN010000122.1:0-28060 GCA_031428535.1 Bdellovibrio sp.
AGTTACCCGCGAATTGTTAATGGTGACCTGTGCACCGCTCATCAACTCAAGCCTGACTGAAACATCGTCGAAAGTGGGGCGAATCAGTTTTATTCCGGCAACGGTGAAGTTTTTAATTTCAGAACCGAAAATCCAACTGACGAGATCGATATCGTGGATCATCAGATCGTGCAACACGCTGACGTCGCTGCCGCGCACACGGAAAGGCGCCAGGCGATTGATCTCGAGGTAACTGATATCAACGCTATTGTCTTTTAAATATCTAAAAGCCGGATTAAATCTTTCAATATGCCCGACCGTGAGAAGAGTGGAATTTTTCTCACTCAGCCGACAGAGTTTTTCGGCCTGCTCGATGGTTGCGGCTATAGGTTTTTCAACCAGCACCGGAATTTTTTGCGTAAGGAAAAGCGTGGCTAAATCGTAGTGAGCCTGCGTTGAAGCCGCAATCTGCACAAAATCAACAAGACCTATCATTTCCTGCGGCGTTTTAAATGCAACTGTCGTGAGTTCACCTGCAACTTTTTGGGCTTGAGAATATGAAAAATCACACACGCCTGCGAGCATAGCTTCAGGATGAGCTTTTATTTTCTGCGCATGAAACTGGCCTAAGTATCCGACTCCGACAACAGCTCCGCGCAGCTTCATATTACTCTTCTGCCGGCGAATGTGTGGCGCCGCGTGCGATGGCAATTCCCCGTTTTGAACTCTTAATAAATTCAATCAGGTAGCGGATGTTATCCGACGGGGTGCACTCCTGCTCGATTCGGCTATAAGCCTCTTCGAGTGTTGCCGAACCCATGATCACAATCCGGATGGCTTTATGGATATTGGTAACTTCTTCTTTCGTGAAACCTTTTCGGAGCAGGCCCACTTTATTGGTGGCTCTGATCAGCGCCCAGTTACCCTGCGCGCGCGAGAACGGTAATATATCTTTGTTCGAAACGCTGGAACTTGCAATAAAGGCATATTTACCGATTCGGGTAAATGGTGTGAAACCGCAAACCCCGCCGATTGTAACGTTATCTTCGACGTTGCAATGGCCGGCAAAGTTCGTGTTATTCGCAATAATAACATTGTTGCCAATTTTACAATCGTGGGCCACATGGGCATAGGCCATCAGGTAACAGTTGTTACCGATGACAGTGGCGCCACTGCCTTTGGTTGTTGCGATATTCAGCGTGGTAAATTCGCGGATAACATTGTTATCACCGATAATGAGTTTGGTTGGTTCGGCCTTGTAACTTATATCCTGAGGCGGCCCGCCGATGACGGCACCCGGGGCAATATGATTATTTTTACCGATTTCAACAATCCCGTGGCGCGACCCTATCGTAACATGACCTTCGATGTAACTTCCGGCGCCGATTTTAACCAGCCCCTGGATATTACAATAAGGCCCGATTTCGACACCGTCCTCCAATGAAACATCGGAGGAAACAATACTTGTAGGGTGAATTTTCATGCTACTTTTCTTTATCGAAGGCTTTAACCAAGTCGTCGGTCAGGTCAGTTTCAGCAGCAGCATAAAGAACGATCTGGGCATTCTGATTGCTTTGAATAACCATTGTAATGCCTTTGTCTTTTGCAAGTTGCTCGATCACGGTTTTCATTTTCTTTACGATCGGCTCTAACAGTTCAGATTCTTTTTTCTGCAGTTCGGTCTGGGCTTTAGCGGCAGTCTGGTTAAACTTCTGCATTTCTTCCTGCAGTTCAGCTGCGCGTTTTGCAAAAGCCTCTTCCGCCAGTACGGAACGTTTCTTTTCGATATCTTCACGCATTTTGTCGATGTCGGTTTTCTTTTTTTCTAATTCTTTGTTTTTCTTTTCGGCTTCTTTTTTCATTTCTTCTTTGGCTTTTTTACCCATTGAAGTTTTTTCGATCGCCTTTTGCACGTCGACGTAGGCCAGTTTAAAATCGGCGGCATTTGCCAATCCTGCGAATATCAACACAACTGCTGTTGCTAAAAAGTTATTCATAAAATACTCCTTCTTTAAAAAATTAAAATGGCGGTCCGATCGAAAATTCGAAATTGACTGCGTCTCTGTTTAAATCATCTTTAGTTAATGGCCAGCCCCACTCAAATCTTAACAGGCCAAGCGGCGATTGCCACCTGAATCCCATACCGAAATCGCTTAAGAACTTGGTATTGACGATAACATCTTCGGCCTGACCGATATCATAAAAGAACACCCCGTTTAGGCCGGCATCTTTAATCAGCGGATACTGCAGCTCGGTCTGGAAAATCACTTGCTTGGTGCCGCCGAAAATCAGATTCGAGCGGTTTAAGCGGTCTTCAGGAGATAAAGTCGGTGAATAAAACGGATTGCCGTCGTTGGTGCCGATCTGATCGTAACGGAACTGCGAGAATAAACGGGTACCAACCGTACCCGAACCGAAACCACGCAGCGAGTAAGCTCCGCCAAGCTGATAACGTTTGGTAAACGGAACCGGATTTTCATTCAATGACTGGAGCGCGTAAAGCGAGAGATTATTTCGCCAGACAACATCCCAGAAAATATTTTTGAAAAATCTCAGACGAGTGGAAATTTCTTGGTACTTCAGATCGCCGCCAAGGCCTGCATATTCGTAAGAGATGTCGGCCAGAATTCCGCGCGAAGGGGTGAACCTGTCGTTACGGGTATCGTACTCAAGCGTAAGAGTGGCAGCGCTCGTGGTTCCGCGCGCGGTATCCAGCGGGAATAGCAACGGATCAGTATAGGCATTCGCAAAGAGGTCGGTCTTGTCGATCCGATAACGTAAGAAGGCGCGAAGATCTTCGCCCCAGACCGGATGCCCGAAACGCAGCGAGGTTCCGGTTACGCGGTTGTCATAATTGATCCGCTCTTTATTTTCGGTATAAAAAATATCAAAGCCCGCTGACCAGAGCGAATCATCCAGATAGGGTTCAGTTAAGCTGAGTGAGTAGTCCTGCCGGTTCTGGGTAGCATCGATTCGCGCGGCCAGCACTTGCCCAAGGCCCCTGAAATTATTCTGTTGCACCGAACCGCCAAGGCTCAGGCCCTGCACGTTTCCGTAACCGGCGGTCAGTTGAAGCTGTCCGGTATTACGTTCTTTAACGACGACTTCGATATCCTGTGTATCCGGACTGTCTTGCGGAGTGCTGGCTTTGAAACTGACTTCCTCAAAAAAGCCAAGCCGCTGAATATTTTCCTGGGATTTCCGTTTGCGGGTTTCATTGTAAAGTTCGCCTTCGCGGATTTTCAGTTCACGCCTGACGACTTTATCGCGGGTTTTCGAATTGTTTACCACGTTTATGACACCGAAATAAACTTTATTGCCTTTTTCGAAATCAAACCTGAGGTTTACGATCCGGTCTTTTTCGACAACATCGTTATGGGGAATCACATTCGTATACGCATAACCGAGATCGCCGTATTTGGCCTGAAGATCGGCAATATCCTTTTGCATAACTTCCACTGAAAAAATGCCGTTGTCTTTAATTTTAGTGGCTTCAAGCAATTCGGATTTATCAAAGAGCAGATCACCTGAAAAATCCACATCACCGATGGAGTACTGTTCGCCTTCGCTGATATGGTACGTTACATAAATTGATTTTTTATCCGCTGTAACGGTAATGAGCGGGCGATCGATCTTCACCTGAATATAACCGAGATTCCAGTACAGAAATTTGAGAGCTGCGATATCCCGCTCGAAGGCTTCCTGCTTAAAGGCACCCGAACTGCTGAGGGCCGTAAAAAAGCCGGCTTCCTGAATCATCATTTTCGGCTTAAGATAGGAGTCTTTCAATTTGTTGTTGCCGATGAACGTAATCTTCTTAACTTTAACTTTATCGCTTTCAGTGATGCTGAACTTAAGCTTTACAGATTCGCCGGCTACGACATTCTCGGTGGTGGCGTCGATCTTGACGAGGTAAAAACCTTTTTCCTCGTAATACTTTTCGAGCTTGGTTACCGACTCTTTAAGTTTGGTGTGATTCAGAATTTCAAATGGTTTAACGGTGATCTGGGCTTCGAGGTCTTCGGTTTTGACATCTGAATTTCCTTCAAAAACAATTTCCGCTACTGCCGGCTTTTCAGACACGCGGTATTCGAGTGCAAGCCCGCCGTTTGCGTCGTCTCGGGTGACTTCGATTTCGGTGAAGAAACCCATCTTAAAAATATTCTTAATGTCTTCCGCTACATTTTTTTCAGAAAATGGATCGCCGACTTTTGACGTCAGCCGGATGATGATGGCTTCTTTTTCAATTTTTTTCTGGCCGGTTATATCGATAGACTTAATGACAGCAGCCGTGGTTTTTTCGGAAATTATTTTTTTTGCAGCTGAAGCATCAACACCGATGAACTGAATCAGTGAGCTGAAAAAAATGAAAAAAGCTAATTTATTTAATAACTTAATGTGCATGACTCAAAGAGGCTAACGAGACTCGCAGGCGTTGTCAAAGCACCATGAATATTCCCCTAGATATTACGCAAATCGTCCATCTTTGACTTTAAAGACACGAGGAAACTTACTCGAGAACGCCATATCGTGAGTGACCACGACGAGAGTCAATCCAAGCTTGTTTCGCAGCTCAAAAAATAACTCCTGTATCTTAAGCGAATTTTCCGAATCGAGATTTCCGGTGGGTTCATCGGCAAACAAAACCTCGGGTTTTTTGATCAAAGCACGGGCAATGGCAACTCTTTGCAACTCTCCGCCGCTCAATTGATGGGGAAAGTGTTCACTTCTGTCCTGCAATCCCATAAACTCCAGCCACTTTAGGGCCTCAGCTTTCGACTCTTCCTGGTTATCCCCTGCTATAAGGGCGGGCAGCATAATGTTTTCCAGAGCGTTCATTTCCTGAATTAAATGGTGAAACTGAAACACAAAGCCCATTTTCTGATTTCGGAACTGCGCCAGAGTTTCATCATTCATCGAAAAAACGTCTTCGCCTTTGTAGAAAACTTTGCCTTCTGTCGGCCGATCCAAGGTGCCTAAAATCTGCAATAATGTAGATTTACCCGCGCCCGAAGCGCCCAATAAACAAACGGCTTCGCCCTGTTGGATACTGAAACTTATGCCTTTCAGAACCTCAAGCTCGGTGGTGCCGGTGCGGTAATTCTTCGTGATGTTCTGCGCATCAATGATGTTTTTTTTCAAACTAAAGGTACCATTATCCATTTTTTAATCCCTCAACAACTTCAAGCTGACTTCCCTTGAACGCCGGAAAATAAGTGGCGATCAAACAGATCACCTGAGTCGAAACACAAATAACTAAAAGATCCACCAGACGAACCTCGGTGAAGATTTTATCAATTTTGTAAACCGAACCCGAAATCAGCGCGTAATGTTCCTGTAAGTACATAAACCCGAAACAAAGCACATAGCCGAGCACGATTCCAATCACCGTTCCGAGCGTACCGACAATAATGCCCTGACTCAGAAAAATCATACGGATTTTCCGCTGACTAAGCCCCAAAGTTTTTAGGATGGCAATGTCGGAATATTTCTGCCGGATAAAAACATAGAGCGTGCTTGAAATGTTGAAGGCCGCCACAATCACAATCAACAGCACAACGAAAAATATAACGACGCGCTCGATCACCACGGCTTCAAAAATATTACGGTTGACATCGTACCACGTCATGACCGAAAAACCCGGGCCCAGATGTTCTGAAAGATTAAGCCCGGCCTCACTTGCCGAATCGCGATCATGCAATTTAATAAAGGCACCGGTAAAGCGGTCTCCGATTTCAGTGAGTTGCTGGAGTGATTTCAGGTCGCCAAGGACTAGGCGTTGATTCCAGTCGTTTTTGCCGAAATCGATAATTCCGGTTACAGAAAATTCTTTTGATTGGCGCTTAAAACCCGATGAACCGAACGGCGTTGCGAGCGGAACGACTAGGTAAATTTTTTCGCCGATCTGAACACTGTATTTTTTTGCAAGCCCCGAACCGATGACCACCTGATCGGCGCTTAGCGTAAGTTTGCCTTGCTTAATTCTTTTTTCGATGTGCAGAACATTTTTAAATTCATTTTCTTCGATTCCCTGAAACAGCACTTCTGAAACCTGCCCTTTGCGCGCCAAAACTGCCTGCGCGTATCCGAACCGCATCATTGAAGCAATACGGGGCTCTTTTTCCCGTAGAGTTTTTGAAAAAGACTCCCAGTTTTCAACTAATTTTCCATGTTTAACAACTTGCAAATCGCCGGTGATGTCGGTCATGGCGGATTTCAGGGTTTCGACGTAGCCGCTCATGACTGCCATCGAAGCCACAAGGGCCGCAACCCCGAGAATTAGCCCCAGAAAAGATAAAGGCGCAGAGCCACCGAACAAAACCTGTTTTGAAAAAAGCATGCGGTAGGCAAGCCAGAAGTTTAATCTCATTCGAGATCGTCTCCGGCTGCGTTCTGACCAAGGGTTCCAGCAAGCTGCGCCTTCAAATAAGCCATAATAAACTCATCCAACTCGCCGTTCATCACATTGTTCACCTGATTGGTAACAAATGCCGTGCGGTGATCTTTGACCATCTGATACGGATGCATAACGTAGGATCTGATCTGAGAACCCCATTCGTTGGCTTTTTTGGTGGAGTTTAATTCGTCTTTTTCTTTATTTTTACGTTCAACTTCTTTTTCGTACAAAGCCGCTTTCAGCATTTTCATCGCTTTATCGCGATTTTGAATCTGCGAACGCTGCGTTTGCGACGAGACCACAATACCCGAAGGCAAATGTCGCATGCGCACGGCCGAGTCGGTTTTATTGACGTGCTGACCGCCGGCACCGCTTGAGCGGTAAGTTTCAACGACGATGTCGTCGGGTTTTACTTCGATATTGATGTCGTCATCTACTTCGGCCCACACGAAAACCGACGCAAAAGAAGTGTGCCGCCTGGCGTTCGAGTCAAACGGCGAAATCCGCACAAGGCGATGCACGCCGGATTCGGACTTTAAATAACCGTAGGCATACTCGCCCGAAATCAGCAGCGTGCAGGATTTTATTCCGGCGCCTTCGCCCTCGGTCATATCGATGATTTCACATTTATAACCGTGCATTTCGGCGTACCGCGTGTACATACGCAAAAGCATTTCGGCCCAGTCGCAGCTTTCGGTGCCGCCGGCGCCCGAATTAATCGACAGGTAGGCGCTGTTGGCATCGAGCTCGCCGCTGAGCACGCGTTTAAGTTCTAGCGTTTCGCCGATTTTTTTTATTTCGGTGATTTCGGATTTAACCTCTTTAAAAGTGGCTTCGTCGTGGCCTTCAACGGCCATTTCTAGCAGCACTTTAGCGTCTTCGAGTTTGCCGTTAAAAGTCGTCCATTCGTTGACGGATTTTTCAAGCAAACTTTTTTCTTTGTTTAATTTCTGCATTTCCTGAGGTTTACCCCAGATGTCGGGGTTTTCAGAGGCTAAAGCTAGTTCGGTTAGGCGTTTCTTTTTGCGGTCGAGGTCAAAGGTACCCCCGAAGCTCTGCCGAAAATTTTTCGAGCTCGTTGATTTCTTTTTTGACTTCGGATAATTCTGCGACAAGTGACATAGTTGACAGTTTCTGCAAATAAACAATATCCGTCAAACTTAATATTCGATTTTTAACATTTTTGACATGACCTGCAGCCATTTCGCCGGAATTCCGATCAGCGGAACGTGACTTTTTCTGTTGGCAAAAGGCGACTGCAAAAATCTCAAAATACGAAACCGATACTAACTGCACGAAACGCTCGTAAAAAAGCGTCCGTAAAACGAACCCGTTAAGCTATCAAAATCCAAATAAGACATCCATAACTTTTGCAAAACATGTTTACTTGCAAGGATTATTTATGATATATACTGAAAATACGGCCTTTTTTGAGTGGGATACGATAAAAAATATTGCCAATTTCAAGAAGCATGGAATTTCGTTTGAAGAAGCAATCTTGGTGTTCTATGATTGGAACTGCCATATTGAAATAGACCTGAAGCATTCACACTCGGAAGACCGGGAATATGCTTTAGGTGAAACCGAATCCGGTTTATTATACGTGGTTTACACCATACGACTTGCCCCATTTAGAAATAGAGTGATTTCCGCAAGAAGGGCCACAAAGAACGAAAGGAAACAGTATGAAAAAAATAAGAGAGTTTAATTTCGAAAACGCACGTCGCATTACTCCTAAAGAAAGGGCCATGTATAAAAAGGCAATAGAAGCAAAACTTGGAATAAAGCTAGGACGTCCGCCCAAAAAACCCGAGCTTAAATACAAAGCCATTAGCATTAAGCTCGATCCCAAAATTTTAAAATGGGCCAAAAAAGAAGCCAAAAAAAGAAAAATCGGTTATCAGACTGTAATTAATGAAGAGTTATTGAAGAAAGCATCTTAAATTTTCTTCAAGCTAACTCAGGCCTCACCGGCAAAAAATAATTCGGATATAAGCAAATCCGGAATGACAACCGAACTTCCCGGCGGATTATATTCATTTCCGAGCTCTTCAATAGTTTGAAGAACTGTAAGGATATTTCCGGAAACGACGAACTGATCCACCGGATGCAGCATTTGTCCGTTTGCGTAAGAAAATCCCTGCCCTGGCAGCGAAAAATCTCCGGTCGCGCTGTTAAATCCGCTGTGAAACCCGTCAAGTTCAGTGACATAAATAACCTGGTCATGAATTTTCAGCAGCTCGCTCCGAGATTTGTTTCCTTTTTCAAAAATAAGATTACTGCACGCTATATTCATTTCAGATGTGGGCGACCTAGCGGCACTCGCTGTATGGGGTAAATGCATTTTCTGCGCGTATTCCAGATTGGTTAAATAGTTTTTGAGAATTCCGTTTTCGATTAATACGGTTTTCGCAGTCATTTCACCTTCGGCGTCGAACGGTTGATAAGCCGAACCCGCGAGATAAGTCGGATCGTCGGTCACGGTAATGTGAGCCGCGCCAATTGGCATTTCGAGTTTATCCTTAAGTATGGATTTATTTTCGTCGACAGCTTTTGCCGAAAAATAACTTTTCAGTAAGGCAAACAAGCTTGCCGCCACTTCTTTATCTATGACCACCGGATATTTACCTGTGTTCAGTTTTTTCGCAGGCAACAGACGCAAAGTACGTTTTGCCGCTTCAACCGCGATTTCGTTAGCATCTAACTCGGCAAAATTTCGCAAGGCCAGGCCGTAACCCGACATCTTTGAAATTTCGCCTTCTTTTGCGAGGGGGTAGCTGTAAGCCGAAAAATGCTGTTGTTCGAAATTCACGTCAAGGCCGTTCGAATTCAATATCCGGGTTTGAGTCTTGGTATCACTGATTCCGCTGTAGGGCACAACTTCTATGCGCGAATCATTAGCCAAAGATTTACTTTCAAGAATTTTTGCCTTTAATTTTAATTTTTCAACATCGACGTTTTCGACCGGCAGAATTTTGTGCAATTTGTTTTTTGAAGCCGGCACGGGAATTAACCCGGGCGGCGCACCGGCTTTGCTGAGCAGTTCGAGATTGGCCAGCGCCTCGTTGTAGGCTTTTTCGAAACCCGCCGTCGACAGATTCTCAGTGTAGGAATAAGCCTGTTGACCGCTCTTTATTAACCGTAAACCCGCGATTTTATTATCAGAGGCTTCATAAGTTTCGAGTTTTTGCTTCTGGTAGCCGAGATTGAGACTTTCTGAACCACGCACTAAAAACTCAACAAACAGATTATCTTTTTTGGCACGTTCGGAAATAACCGCAAACGAAAGTTTTATTGAATCCATATTAATTTCCTCTTCCACCGACGAGCAGGCTTGAAACAAGTATCTGAGGCTGCCCGACGGTCGTCGGAATTGAGCCGCTGACCGAGCCGCACATTCCGGTTGATAGTTTCAATTCATTGGAAACTTTTGTGATTTTTCCGAGGGTATCGATGCCCTTACCAATTAGGGTGGCGCCTTTCACCAACTCTTCAATGCGGCCTTTTCTAATGACATAGGCTTCGCGCGCAGCAAAATTGTACTCGCCAGTACCGGGGTTAACCGACCCGCCGCCCATGGTTTTTGCGTATAAACCGTAATCGATGTCTTTAATCATATCTGCGAAGGTGTCGTTGCCCGGTGCGATAAAGGTGTTTCGCATCCGGCTGGCGGGGGCGTATTTATAAGATTCGCGTCTGCCGCTGCCGGTGGGTTTGTAACCGGTCTGCCGCGAACCCATTTCATCAACGATATAAGATTTTAGAATTCCATTTTCGATGAGCGTCGTTTTTTCCGTTGGCCGGCCTTCGTCATCAATGTGAATAGAACCCCATTCGTTTTTGATTGTGCCGTCGTCAACCGCAGTTACGCAATCGGCGGCAACCTTCTGACCGAGTTTGCCGGCAAAAACGGAAGCCCCTTTCGCTACCGATGTGGTCTCGAGGCCGTGCCCGCAAGCTTCATGAAAAATCACCCCGCCGAAACCGGAATCAATAACGACCGGCATTTCTCCCGCCGGGGCAAATTGTGCAGCGGTTAACTCGACGGCCCGGTCAGTGACCGCAAAAGAAAATTTCTGCAAATCCATGCCCTCGACAAAATCGGCAGACGTAAGGAACCCATGCCGGTCTGAAAAACTTTCTTTAACACCGTTCTTCTCGGCGGTAACTTCAAGTGCCGTGCGGCTGTAAATTCTTTCGTCGTATTTATTAACCCCTGCAGAATTTGCGATCTGCACTTTCTGAAATTTTTCATATAAGGAAGCTTCAACCTGAACCACCGACGTGCTTCGCTGCCGGGCGTGCTCATTCATGGCTTTAAGCCAGGCGAACTTTTTAAGGCGGTCGCTTTCCCAGGGTTTTTCGCCGTAGGTATGCAGCTGATCGAATGGCTGCTGTGCAAAGACTGCAGCCGCGGTGTTGGGCGTACCGGTGTGGCTGCGGGCCGCCTTTAGGGCGGATCGAACCAAGCCTTCCTCGCTTAGATCATTTGTCGTCACGTAAATTATTTCATGATCAAAAAATAACCGGATACCCGCGCCGTAAAGTTCGCCCACAATGGCCTTTTGCGGCTGGGAACTCAGCAGACTCAAAGTTGAGGAATATGTGTTTTCTAAAAAAACTTCGGCAAAATCAGCGCCGGTTGAAAGTGCGGCATCGAGGGTTTTTCTTAAAATGTGGTCTTGTACGATCATTGGCAACCTCTTGTTTAATACAAGGATTGTAACGGAAAACCGAATTTATTGTAAGCTGTGTTTTCAGATCTTCTTTTTATATGCAAGTGCTCTTGCCGGATCTTCGGCAAACTACAATAGAATTACGCCCAAACCCTGCGAGCGAAAATTTTTTTTAACTGCTGAACAACTGGCTACAGTTTATAAGTGTCGTATCACCGAAAGTTGTAGCACCAGATATTTTAAGCCATGAAAAATGGTAAGGAGATATTTCCCTACTTTTAGACCAATAATTCCAGATAATTTGCCCAAAAACAATTAGGATGCCTTAGAAAAAGTTAACTTCGCCTTGTAACCCAAGGCCACCAAAACTCGTAACATCAGGTCGGTGGAAATCTCTCTCGTGTTTCTATTTAAGAGTGCGGTAACCCGAGTTCTTGATGTTTCCGCCAACTGCGCCACTTCAGCATGAGTCAAGCCTTTAGCTCTCACAACATCGATGATCTTAGAGTTCAAATCAGAACGAAGTTCAATCTCAACACCTTCAGCAGGAGACAGTCCCAAGAACTTTGCCAACTCTTGTGCCGTTTTGGTTTCAATCGCTTTAATTTTTTTCATAACATCTCCCGCAAACGCTTTCTACCAAGTTCAATTTCTCGCTTTGGCGTCGCCCGAGTTGTTTTTTTAAAGGCCTGAAAGATATAAACTCCATCATCGGCTACTGTTAAATAAAACACCCTATACGCGCCACTACTGTCTTTAACTCTGATTTCATGAACATTGCTGCTAACATCAGGCATCGGCCTTGCCAAAGGCATTGTCAGCTTCATACCTTTTTGTAACTCAAAGATGGCTTTACCAATTTCTACCCGAATGTCTTCAGGAAACTCACGTAAAACCAGCCTAATTGCCGGATGAAACCTAGCTGGCTTAACTGAATTTAATGTCTCAGATTTGGGACTTTTTGTCAAGACCATTTATGTTGCCTTTGATGACTCAAGAGAGGCAATACAAAGTCGCGGCCAGCCGCTTTACGCTTTAATTCTTACAATAGGAGTAATTACGGTTCGGAATTTCCAGAATTCGGCCATAGCCAGATTTGATTATCGTGAAGAATAAACATGCCCGCTGATTAAAACAGCGCAAATAGGGCCGCTATTTCACGGTCGCAGTCAATTTTTCTGGTGCAATTGATTTAAAAAACGGCCATTGGATTAGTACACAAGTGGAACCTTTTAATCGAGGAATATTTTTTACCTGGATTTTTAAATCTTCTTTTTATAGGCAACCGCTCTTGCCGACCAGTTTTCACGCTCGTAAAAACGTATGCCTTCTTTATTATCTATCCCGGTGCAAAGCCGCAGCCCGGTGCAGGATTTTGCTTTTGCCAGATCTTCGGCGAACTCAAGGAGAATAGCACCCACACCCTGCGACCTGAAGTCTTTTTTTACGACAAGATCGTCGATATAGAGATGATATTTATGAACATAATCGTGTAAATAGCGAAGCCCCATTAACCCAACACAGTCCTGATTAATATAATATCCATAAAAGGTGAATTGATCCGCCTTTTTGGCAGCAAAGTAGATATCAATAAACTCTTCTTTGGTAATCGTCGTCCTGAGTTCTTTCAGAAGCTCATAAACTGTCTCGATCTCTTCTGCTTTAATTTCTTTGATGCTCATGACGACCTGATATTTTCATAGAATAAATCCCTTATTTTATGAAACTACTTTAGATGAATTTACTGAATTTCAGTAGCTGGACTAGACCAGCTGTAAATGATCCCTAAAACTTCACCCAAAAAGGGCCCGCCGGCTAGCGGAATCATTGAGGTATTGAAAATAAATTACACTGGTCATTTGATGTTATTTTGCATGAAGATGATAGTCGAATCTGGGCTGAAGAATCTCTTTGCGGTCATATGCGTAACCCCTGCCGTTCACCTAAGTATTTTATATCGCTCATCGTACTACGTTATACTGCAACATTTAATTGAAACAACTCAATTGGCGTCAGCCTGTCTTAAAAAATTCAAGTATTTTTGCTCATCCTCTTTTACCGCATTATCATAGTCTTCACGCAAACAACCGGCTGGATCAGCTATTTTTTTGAAAGCGGGTTCGAAGTTAATCCTATTTTCCGCTGATTCGGCGAATAATGTCTGAAGTTCCGTTAAATTTGCAGGTATCGGATCGAAAAAGTCTTTATACTTTTTTTTAGGCAAATCAGGGTAAGCAACTTTTAAAGAATATCTTACTATATTAAATCCGACCGCATACTCAAGACTAACCCAATTTACGAACTCTCGCTCGCCCTTAGCACGCAAACCGGGCTCCATCATTCTCCATCCCAGGTTGTAGGCTTCTTTATTAAAAGCCACATCCGATGATATGAGTAAATCCCTTAATAAATTATATACCGAGTTATAGTTGGGAATAGGCATTTGTCTGATCGACTCCATCGCTAAATGATAATACGCAGAACTGCCGTAGGATTTTTCTGAAATTCTTTGAGTAATACTCGTAATAAAAGAATCAAAACGCAGAGCCCGAAAACTCTTCAAAAATTCGTTTTTTACCTGTTCAGTACCTACATTTTTTTTATGCAGCACATACGCTCTGAAAAATGCATAGGCGCCGTTGTCAGGATCACGAGTCTGAAGTTCAGCAAACATCACATCCGCTCTCTGGAAATCTATGTATGTTCCCGAAACTGGATAAAGCAAGCCTGCAAAAAGTAAAGCATTGTAAAAATCCAAAATCAAATTGGCATTTTCATTTTTGCTTTCTATTCCTTCCATCAAGCCACCGAACAATTCTGTCAGCATTAAATCTTTTTCGGCATCTACTTTGATTTTGTCAGGAGCACTTGTAAGAGCCAAAACCCCGTTTTTCAATGAAACGTCACTGGTAAAAATTTTGCAGATATCGTCTTGCTCGAGCAAGACTTGAAGCTCATCATCAGAAATTTTTTTTCGATTTTCGTAAACTTGTTGCCAGGAAAGAGGATCCGAAACTTTCTCATTCGAATCTGCACCACTTGAGTCTGTTGAGGCCGTAAACGCCTTTATAGATTTTTCCTCTTCATTGTTAATACTTATAATTTCCACTAGATTATGTCGCTTTGGCTTGTTTTCAACATTCCGATGATTCCAAATAGATACAACCACTCCACAGAGCAGAAAAACTAGAGTGGTCATAAAAATGATTTTTGTTATTTTGCTTTTGATACTTCATCCTCGATTTTAGATATTAAAAAAAATTATGACGGCTTTTTACCACCGTCAAATTGGTGGAGGCGGAGAAAACTTTGTAAGTACCTGATGTTACTCGCCTCACGTTTGTAATATACTACACCATCAAATTATTTAACAATACAATCACGTGGGCGAGTCTTCGCCAAAAATTCTTTTATAGTCGGCTTTAAAGTCCTTAGGACAATCCGCAATGTGAATCCAATATCCCGCCACTGACCGCACCTTCGCAAGATCAATGTGATTTGCTTCGGTCATTAGCTTCAGTAGTTCCAAAGTACAGATAACTGCTATACCCAAATCCTTTGCCAAAGTTGCCATGTCATAGTCATCGGTGACTAATGTTATCTGCAAAATAGTGGCGTAAGTGATTCCGTTGATATCTTCAAGGGACAATCCTGTAAACCCAAGATCATTGGCGATGCCAAGAATCGTTTGACGGTCAGTCTCGAACTGTTTGCGCTGAACCTTACTAAGCTGTAGAGGTGCATTTCGGTTTTTAACGTATTCTTCTTGCCAGAACCAGCCAAATTTAGACTTCAAACGAGCGCTACGCTTAAATTCTTTTTCAAGATCATGTGTAATAAGCAACAAGCTTGGCGGCGTACCAAAAACCACTTTTAACAACGGGTGGATGCTTTGGGCCAGTCGGAAATACGTGTTGGTATCAATGAGGATTCTATTTTGTGACACTGGTCAGTTCTTCGTATATAGCCTGCGCATCGTGAGCTGGCATATTGAGAACCCGACTAATTATTGAGGCGGACTTCCTGTGCTCTATAAGATACGCTTTCAATCCATCGAAAAACGGTGATTCAAAATCGTTAGCAATTTTAATATAATCAGTGGCCTTCGGTTGCTGATCTTTCTTGAAGATGGTCTCACTAATAAGAGGAAATTCTTTATTGAAATTAGTTACAGCTCCACCGATATTAAGTTCCAATGGCGGCAAATTATGAGCCGATGCGTAATTGTTGACCTGACTCAAAACTGTGTACATCGAAATTACCAGCTTGTGCGCCGTCTTCTTTATCCTAGCAATCTTTGCAGCTGAACCTGATGTTTTTACTAGCTGATTGTATTCAGCCTTCGCAAGTTCAATTGGAAACAATAACGATCCCGCAAAATCATCGGCAAAATCTTCACCCTCATCACCACGCAAGTCAGGAGCCATAATATGACCTATTTCGTGAGCCATCCAAAATTTAAAATCAAATGAGTGTGTATCCAGATTTAAGAAAATCCAAGTGGTCATCGACTTTGGTAAATGGATATGAAGTGCATTTTCATGTGCTCTTATGTGTCCCCAAAGAACCGGAACAAGTACAGCGTGAAGCTGTTTGAAAACTCCGATAATATCCGTGTATTCTGTTTTTTCATTAATTAAATTGTGTGCTTTGCGAAATTCTTGAGCGACATCCTGAATATAGAAATACTCATTCTTTGGTTCCTTCAATGTAGCTGGTCGAGAAAACTTTGGAAAGCCCATATACGGAACAAGCGGTTCAAGTGCTTTTCCCATATTCACCGCACGCTCGATATGCACGGCGGTTGTTTTTGTGTTCGCTTTTTTTCTAAAAGCAATTATGGGTTCAGAAGACAGGTCAGCCAAAAAAAGATCCTTGTAGGCTACCTTGAGAACACGGGTAATCTGCAACAAATGCTTAGGGTGCGGAAATTTCTCATTTTTAAGCCAGTTATAAACACTTTCTCTGCTGACGGCGAGATTCTTTGCTAGCATGGGAACGCTAAGGCCCAGCTCATTCATTTTGTGCTGTATAAGTTCGGAATTAAGTTGTTTGTGCATTTGATACATCCTACTGTGTTTGTCAACTTTTGTCAACCAATTGATCGACCAATGATTTCAAATACTTGAGTCTAGATTTCCTGCAGGCCACGACTCTAATTGGCCCAAAGTCATTTAAATTGAATTAACAAAAAATTCCAATTAGGTGATGATCTTCATTACAATAAAATCAAAAGCCTTCGGTTTTAAAAAATTCTGCGCGAAAAATTCATTTCAACTCCAAAACCTTAATCGCCGCCCCCACGCGAGCCTTTGCCGCATAATCGAAGTCCCTCGGCTCAAACTAGTCCGTTAAAGCATTTTTCCTGCAGGCAGAACATGAGCTTTTCTTCTTTTTGTGAGACTTCGTGATCATACCCAAGCAGATGCAAAATGCCATGAATCAGCATATACGTAACTTCGTCATTGAAAGAATGCCCGTGCCGGACGGCTTGCGCTTTCAGCACATCGGTGCATAACAGCAATTCGCCGAGCGAGTCGGGATCAACGCTCAGAAAACTTAAGATGTCCGTAGGTTTGTTCTTTTTTCTGAATTGGCGGTTGATAATTTTCATTTCGCTGCTGCTTAGAAACACAAGCGTGAGTTCCTTTTTTTGGGTGAGCAGAATTTTATTTCGGATTTTCTGCGCTAAAAAACTGCGGCAGATTCTATTAACGAGAATCCGCAATTTCTGCGGGCTTAAATTATTTTTCGGATTACTGACTATAATTACTTTCATGCAACAATCTAATATGCCTCAACCGCCTGAAACACTCAACTGTTTTGCGACAAAGATTCAGGCTATTAGCAAAATACATACGGAACGTATCTGTCGGCCAGAATTCTATTTTTATCAAAGCACTACTCTTTTGACGCGCAGTAAGGGTCTTTAAGTAAGTTCAATTATTGCAATTTTAAATTCTACTTAACTGAAGGGAGTTTAAATGCAACAGCGAGAACTGGTATCCGGTTTTTCGGATCTTAAAGACACTTTAATTCGGACTTATAAAATCGAAAGACCTCGCAACCAAATCAGACTTTATTTTACTTTTTCAGGCAATGAGCTCTGGATGCACGATTACGCAGATCACGAAAAAAAAGTACTTTTGTTAAAAAATAAGATTAATCGTTTGGCAGAGGACTCATGGGGTTGGAAATTAATTAATGACTCAATTAAAAGCAAAGAACCACATGCTTTATTGAATACGCTTTTTCAGCTACATGGCTTTTTTAGGTTTTAATGGATTCTCAATATGATCTTCCATCATTCCACAAAGCTCGTAGATACCTTGTTTGATCTCTTCCGCAGTCAATTTAGGATATGAAATATCTGGGTCAGCGAAACTGCCTTCAAGAATCATAGTCGGAGCTTTAGTAGAAATAAGAACACTCTTTGTGGATAAATTTTTTCTACATAGACTGAGTATCAAACCCTCACTGTAAGGAGAAATATTTACCCAATCTTTTTTTTTGAGAAATTTTTCAATGTTAGATTCAAACTCCGCTTCACCGGTAGATTTTACAATCTCTACGACTTCTATTTGCCCATTATTATGTCTTTCAAAAATCAATTGCAGATATTTTGAAGTATATTGATCATATCTAGCCTCAACTTCAAATAACAGTTTTTGAAATAGGAAGTCCTCACTAGTTTTGGTACCTATCAGGTTTTGTAAAAACATAATTAGATATCGGCTGGTATTGGGAATTGCTTTATTTTGCGTGAATTAAGACTGCGATTCGGAAAGGGATCGGCTGGACTAAAGTTGGTGGCAAGCCTGGAAAAATTCGACAAAAAGTCGGCTTGAATCAAGCGTTCTGTCTTTCGGTCATTTCCCATGCAACAATCTGAATATGCCCCAACCGCCTGAAACACTCAACAGTTTTGAAGCTCTACTCCAGGTCATCCGCGATCTGCGCGGCCCCGAGGGCTGCCCGTGGGATAAAGAACAAACTCAACTGACGCTGACTCCTTACGCGATCGAAGAAGTGCATGAACTGGTTGAGGCCATCGAAAGTTGTGACGACCGGCATATCTGTGAAGAACTCGGTGATGTGCTTTTTCAGGTGGTACTGCATGCCCAGCTTTCAAAGGAACGCGGAGCCTTTACGATCAGCGAGGTCATTGAGGCCATTACAACAAAAATTGTACGGCGCCACCCGCATGTATTTGCAAATACCAAAGTGAGTGGCCGTGATGAAGTGCTTACGAACTGGGAAGAAATCAAGCGGCTCGAGAAAAAAGATAAAACCCCGAAGAACGGTGTATTTGATGTGCCGCCCGGGCTGCCGGCCTTACAACGGGCGCATAAAATCGGCGAAAAAACCGCAAACATGAATTTTGACTGGGCAGATGCGGCCCCTGTGCTGGCGCAGTTGAAAGCCGAAATTGCGGAACTTGAAGCCGCCATTGCAGAAAAGAATTCGGAACACATTAGCCATGAACTGGGTGATGTGCTTTTTTCAGCTGCGCAACTGGCGCGGCATCTTGACTGCGAGCCGGAATCGGCTTTGCGCGAGGCGAATCGCCGCTTCAGTGGCCGATTTGAAAAGATGGTGGGCTATGCCGGTTCGCTCGAGAATTTTATTAAATTGTCTTCTGTTGAAAAAGAATTACTTTGGTCCAGAGCTAAACAGCAGAGTTAATTAATCCGACAAAAAATTTTACACAATTCCGTACAATGAAATGCCTAATTCTGGCAAGTTCTGAAATAGTGTTGAAATCTTTTTCATAGTTTTTTTTTATTTTTCTGGTCCTTTTTCCTTTTTTGAATAATTACAGGGTCTTAGCCTGCCCCAATCTGATCCACTATCCCATAAATAGCAGAAAAAACAGCAGGTTGCGGGTCAATTCGCAATTGTCACGGTTATGAATAGACTAAAAAGACTCGCGGACCACAATTTCTCAGAATTGTTAATTCGTGAGGTATCAGGAGGATACCATGAACCTAAAACATTTAGCCCCAATCGGAGTACTAGGATCGATGTTGATTTTAATCGGGTGTGACAAAGGCGGAAGCAATTTCTCAGTGCTTTCGACAACAGCTCAGTTTGAACAACAGGTGACCTTTGAACCACGCAAGATTGACGTGTTGTTTGTGGTCGATAATTCCGGCTCAATGAGCTCCTCGCAAACGGCCCTTGCCACTAACTTCCCGTCATTTATAAATTACTTCAACTCTAAGGGCTATGACTACCGGATTGCTGTAACCACAAGCGATGCATTCTACGGCGATCAGTTTGTCAGTTCGAGTTGTTCGCTTTGCAATATCAATCAGACTAAGTTCAAATCCGGCACCTCTCCTAAATTGTACGTCCTTGAAAGCACAACACCTAATATAGGCTCGGCCTTTGCCCAGAATGTTAATGTGGGCGTTTCCGGCAGCGGCGATGAACGCGCATTTTCAAGCTTTAAAGCCGCATTGAGCAGCTCTTTAAATGTGGGCTTTCATCGTCCGACAGCTTTTCTTTCGGTAATCATCGTTTCAGACGAAGAAGATTTTTCTCATGATGATATCAATGCGAATGAATCATATTCGCAGCCCACGCTGCATTCAATTGCGAGCTATAAAACATATCTTGAAGGTTTTACCGCCGGTCAGGCCAATACCGATTTTCACGTTTCAACAATTTCAATCCTCGACAGCGCTTGCAGAAACTCGTTAGGCTCGGGCCGTAAAATCGGCACGCGCTACATGCAACTTGCCGATGCAACCGGTGGTTCAAAAAATTCAATCTGCAGTACTTTCGATACCGTACTTAATGATATCAGTACGCATATTGCAGAGCAGATTAAAGCGCAGTTCTTTCTAAGCCGCGTGCCGATCGTCACATCAATCCGCGTAATTATTGAAGGTATCCTGATTCCGCAAGACTCTATTAACGGCTGGACTTACGACGCCGCGACAAATTCAGTTTCGGTGCACGGCACTTATACTCCCGCATCCGGCGCAAGCATTACAATTAATTTCGACCCTGAAAGCGTCAACTAAGGAGAATGACTTTGAAAACAGAAAACTCAAACTGGTATGTGCTGATCGGCGAAATCAAATACGGCCCGTATGACTATAAAACAGTAATTAAAATGATTCAGGCGAATCAACTGATGGATTTTAATTATGTGTGGGCCGAGCACCTTGAAAGCTGGACGCCTCTTTATCAGCTTGAAGAGTTCAGCAAAGACCGTTTTGAACTGCTGCTACAGAAAGAATCGGATTATCTTTCTTCTTTCATCAAACGGAAAAATGACCGCATTGAAGTTAAAATTCCGGTGATCGGCCACAACACCATCCGCTTTTTTGACGGGGAAATTGTTTCAATTTCAAAAAGTGGCGCGCTTTGTCTGCTGAATTCGCCGCTGGTGCAGGTTGGCGATCAGATTAAATTACACGTAAAGGCCCAAAGCGAAGATGAATTACCATTTAATGCTGAATGCGAAATTATCCGCAAGAACTATTCGAAACAGCGACTTAATGCAAAGTCGGGCCTGTATTATGCGATTAAGTTTCACGAGGTGCAGGAAATCGGCACAAGACTTATCAGCAAGTGGATTCAGACCGCAGCTTAATTAATAACAAATACCCGATAGCCACAAAGGCTCCGGGCATAAATGATCACGGAGGATACAATGACAGGTTTTTTTAATTTCATTCAGCAATCAGGTGTCGTAGGATGGATTATCTTATTAACGGGCGGCGCTGTTGCGGCACTCGTTATCGAACGGGCCCGCACGCTCTTTGTAAAATATGCGATGAACGTGGATGACTTCACGAGCAAAATTCATTCGCTGGTTTTAAGCCGCAAGCACGAAGAAGCACTGGTGGTCTGTGCTCAGCTGGAAGATAAGCCGCTGGCCCACGCTTTTAAGATGATTCTGGAAAAATCTGATCGTGATGACGATACTATTTATCAGGCGCAAGACATCGCGATGTCGGAAGTTGTGCCACTTTATACCAAACGCCTGCACTATTTATCAATGCTCGCCAACGTGGCAACGCTGCTAGGGCTGCTTGGTACGATTCATGGTCTGATTCTTTCGTTTCAGGCGGTTGCCCAGGCCGATCCGGCGCTGAAGCAGGCTTTGCTAGCAAATGGTATCGCCGTTTCGATGTACACGACAGCTTTAGGACTGGCTGTTGCCATTCCGGCCATGGTGGCCTTCTCCTTTTTAGTTTCGAAACAGAACGAATTGCTGGAGCAGTTAACAGAAAAATGTTCGAAGCTTACTGAGGTGCTGACAAACTCCCACACGACCGGACTTTCGAAAGACACGGTCTATCCTGAAGCCACCAAATCAATGCCGCCGTCTACATCTACAAAAGTATCATAGGAGTTTTTTATGGCAGGACGCTACAAACCAAAAATCAATCATAATTCAGAGTTCGATCTGGACCTTGCCCCGTTGTTAGCCGTTATGGTGAAACTTGTTCCGGTGTTGCTGGTGTCTTCGGCCTTTGTTCAGATGATGATCATCGAAACTGACCTGCCGCAGGTGGTGCAGGAAGCTCTCGCTAAACAGGAACAAAGCCCTCAGCCCACCAAGGTGGTTCTGTCGATGGATAAAAAATCGGGCATCAATATTGTCATCAATGAAAATGGAAAAGAAACCGTTAAGCAGATTGATCTGAACGCAAAGCATGAATTTGACCTGGATAAACTTTATTTGAGCATGCAGGAAATTAAAAAGAGTTTCCCTCAGGTTTTCAAAATCGAATTCAACCCGTCGGATTCGGTTAATTACAAAGACATCGTCAAGCTGATGGATGAAGTGCGAAAAAGCAAATCTGCAGACGTGAGATTTCCGGTAAAAGACGAAAAAACCGGAGAGATGACCAGCACCGAGTATATGTTCCCCGAAGTGGTTTTCAGTAACATGTTGGAAGGTTGATATGAGAAGAAAGCGATTTAAACCCGAAATTAAAAATCAAACTTTTTCGCTGAATATTACGTCGATGACCGATATGTTTACGATTCTGCTGGTGTTTCTGTTGCAGACATTTGCTTCGGCTGATGTGCAGATTGATCCGGTTGAAGGTCTGCGCCTGCCAACGTCGAACACTGAAAAAAATCCGGTGAACGGCGTAAAAATAATAATTACCAAGAATGAACTGACGATCGAAAAAGAAAAGCTGGCAGTAATTAAAAATAACCAGGTTGAGGGTGCCGCAATTGATGCCAACGACAGCAATTTCATCAAGCCCCTGTTTGCGGCTTTACAGAAAATCAACAAAGAAGCGGTTGCCGGCAAGGAAAAGCCCGGAAAAATTCTTTTTCAGGCCGATCAGGAAATCCCGTATTCGACAATCCGCAAGATTATGTATACCGCTTCTATGGCCGGATTCCCCAATTTAAAACTGGTGACAGTTGCAGGAAATTAAATGAAATATTTAAGTATTGGTTTATTACTAATTACGGGCCTGGAACTCTCGGCCGCTCAGGAAAATCTGAAAGGTCTTTTACCCGAAGTTAAACTCAATAGCCAGAATGAGGAAGCCAATCAGGAAAAATCGTTTCAATCGGAAATCCTGATCACAAAGTCTGAAAATAAAGCGATTGAAACTCTGGCTAAAATCATAAAAAAAAACGTGGGCAACAGAGAAGAAGCCAATCTGATGTTCAGACTGGCCGAACTTTACATGCGTCGGGCAAAATCCGGCCGCTTCTTCGATCTGGATCTGCGTTCAGAGAACCGACTTAAACAAATTGGCCTGCAGAACCAGAAAGCCACTGATTCTCTTAAACAGGCGCTGAAAATTTACGAGCAGATCTCGGCGCGCTTTCCGAACTTTAAAGAACTTGATTATGTGCTGTTCAACAGCGCACTGGCACATTTGCAACTGAAACAGACTGAACGCGCAAAAACCTTTTACGGACAATTAATTACCCGGTTCCCGAACTCGGTGCTGATACCCGATGCGCTGTTGGATTACGGCGAAACACTCTACAATCAGCATAATTTCACATTGGCACTTGAAAAATTCAAAGCTCTCGAGAAGTTTCCGGAATCCCGCGCTTACCCTTATGGAATTTATAAGTCTGCTTGGTGTTATTACAACCTGAAAAATGCCGAAGAAGGCACTCAACAACTGCTTTTGGTTGTTAAGCAGAATCCGGCCGATTCAAAAGATGAAAAAAAATACAACCTGCGCCGCGAAGCCCTGCGCGACCTAACACTTTTTGTAGGCGAGTCGCTTGCGCCAAGCCAGGTTTTCGGTTTCTTTCAAAAAATCACCACCGAAGCCGAACTCGGCGAAATCATCATGGCGCTGGCCGGCCTTTACGAATCGCATTCACGCTATAAAGAGATCAGCTTATTTACCCGCGAATTTATCAATAACTACCCGTCAAGCCCGCACACTCCGAAATGTTATACCAAACTGATTGAAACAAATGAAACCCTGAAATTACGGCCTGCCGTTATCGACACACTGACCGAAATGTCGGAGTTCTGCAGAGTGCACAAGGCGGACACCACCTGTTTGCCGGAATTCCGCAAAATCAGTCTGGATATTTCAAAAAAATGGTGGGACATTTGGCTTAAGAATAAAACTCACACTGAATTTTCGCAATTAACCGAAAAGGCTTTTGAAAATTTGCTCTCACTCGAAGCGAAAGACGCACCGGATTCGAAATCAAGATATGCGTATTCTGAGTTGCTCTTTCAGATGGGTAAATTTGAAAAAGCCAGCCAAAACTATGAAATCGTTTCGCTTCACCAGAAACTTGACCGCACGGCGGCCCACGACGCGCTCTATGGCGCACTTTTTTCAATTGAAAAGCAACTCGAAAAACAGGAACAAACCGAAACTGTTGAAAAACAAAAGCTGCTCGGTCAACGTTATATTAAAGAATTTACCAACGGCGAACACAAATATCAGATTCAGTACAAGCTGGGCTTTATCGCCTACAAACAGGCCGATTACGATCTGGCATTAAGCTACATTACGCCGCTTCTGACAATTGCCAATTACGATGCATTGAAAGCCAAATCGGAAGATCTTGTACTTGATATTTACAACATTAAAAAAGATTATGTTACAATCCAATCTGCGGCAAAAGACATTCTTAAGCGCACGAAAATCAGCGCCCGTGAAGAGAATCTTAAGAAAATAATCGAAGAAGCTCATTACTCGCAGATTCAACTGGAATCAAAAGATCTGCCGCAACTTAAACAAATCGAGCTGCTAGTCACTTTTTCGAAAGCTCATCTGAACACAAAACTCGGACGCGAGGCCTACTGGCAGGGTGTATCGATGGCCTTTTCAAAAGGCTTTGATGTTCTCGGAGCGAATCACAGTCTTGGTTTTATTGCGCAGTATCCGGATGACAAACGCAAACTGGATGCACTTAAAGAGGCCACCAAGGCTTATTTAGATTCCGGCGATCTTAAACTCGGGATCAAAACCCTGAAACAACTGGCCGACCTCGACACCGAAAATAAATCAAAGCATAACGACCTCATCTGCGACCTGTTAAAAATCAACGGACAAACCATTGAAAGCCGTAATTGCCTAAAGGACCTGTTCAACAAAGTCGACAAAACAAAAAAAGCCGCAGTACTTGCGCGAATGATCAAAACTTTTGAAAACCAGAACGGCGCTGAATTTCTTGAAATTCAGAATCAGATTATGAGTCTTAATATCGAGCCGTTTGCCACAGAACTCCTGATCGCACAGGCAAAAAAGCTGTTGCTGAATAAAAAGTATAAAGAAGCCTTTGCGATGAGTCTTAAAATCAATAGCCGCCCGGTAGATGAAACCTTTCGCGCTGAGGCCCGCTTGATTCAGGCAGAAATTCTGGAATCTGAATTTCAGAGCCAAAGTGTGAAGGCTCAGGAAAGTAAGCTGGCGCTTGTGATCTCGATGAAAACCGAAAAGCTTGATAAAGCCTTTACCGCTTACTCTTCAGCAATAAAAATGTCGAAGTCTGATAAAATTCAGCTGCAGGGTTTGCAGGGCATTGATCGCCTGTATGCACACTTTATCGAGTCGATCAGCAACATAAACCTACCCGACACTTTGAACGCCGCTGACAAAACCGCGCTGAAGGCTGAACTTGCAAAGCTTACCGGCCCCTTTGCCGAAAAGCGCAAGTCGAATAACGAGCAGATTCGTAATATTTCGAAACTGGCAACAACGAAAATTCAGAACCTAGACTGGGAAGAATTAAATGTTGCAAAAACCGTCGAGCCGCAAATTCGGTACCCCGACAAAATGAAACTGAATCAGTATTTTCTGCAGGATGCAGCAAGCGGAGAGATGAAAAGTCTGCTGTCCGCGAAAAAATTTGCGGAAGCGGAAAAACTTGCACTTGATCTGACATCAACGCGCGAAAATAGATTTGCCGGACTGTATTTTCTGAGTCTGGTGGCCGATGTAAATCAGGAATATGAAAAGTCTTTATGGTTGCTGGAAAAAGCCGGCGCAATAAAAACCCATTCACTGGTTGATTATCAAAAAGCCAAAGTTCTTTTTTCTGTAGAAGATCTTAACAGTGCTTTCGGGTTTTTCGAAAAAGCTTTGGACATTAAAGACTCAACTCCGGAAGTAGCTGTTTTCACTGCGATAAAAGCATTCTCAGATGGGGATTACATTAAAGCAAATGAGGAATTTTCTAGATTATCCGCCGAGCACATCTATAATTATGGAGTGGACATCCTACATATCGATTCAACATTATTGAAAGACGATTCGGAACAGGCGCAGAAGCTGGTGGAGAAATATTCTTCATTCAAAGCCGACCGCGTAGAAATGTACCTTGAGCAAGCCCGGATTTTTGAACGCTTCGCGGTCAACATCGAAACGGCAATCAGCTTTTATCAGAAGGCACTTGTAAAGAGCAACGACCCTCAGCAGAAAAATTGGATTAACCGCAAAATAACTTATTTAAAAAACAATAAAAATAACCAAACTATGTCGTACGTCGGTGGGAAATTATGAGCTGGTTAAAAAGTAGATACACAATGGAGACCGACGACTATGAAATGGATTTCACGCACAACCCTGCTGCTTGCAGCCCTGTTTACAGCTGACCTGGCTTTTGCAAAAAGCACTAAGGTCAGACAAACCCAGGAAGTCAATTTTTCAGAAATGAATCTGAAAGGTACTATTCGTAACCCGGACGGCGCCTACCTTGTTCAAAAAAAGGGTCTTAAATTTTTACCGCTTTATAATATCCAGAAGGATTTGGATCACAAAATCCGTGAAGCTTCGCTTTACGTTGACTAGTTTCAGGAGAGAACAATGAGTGTTTTAAAGTTAAAGCAGATTACAGACGACGGAAGAACAAAATCGTGGAAACAAAGCGGTTCTGATGAATTATTGACTTTCGGTACTTCCCGCAAAGCCAAACTCAGCTCTATTGACCAAAACGTTGATAGTTTTGAATCGGTGCTCGAGCACCGAAATTCAGAATGGCATTATATTACTTTTGCAGCGAAGAATGAAAAAATGGCGGCCGATATCGTGATCAAACCCGATACCGTTATCCAACTTCGGAATTCGACACTGCATTTTGAACTTGTGCAGAAGGACCTTGAACTGATCACCAACATTGAGGCCATCAAACTGAACGGCCAGGCTGCTCAGCAACTGGTGCTGGTGACAAAGGAAAAGCGCATCATCAGCGTTCATGTTAAAGCCCCGAAGGAAAAATTCAGCATCTATTCAGACGGCAAAATGCTGAATCTTGACCTGCCATTATCAGACCAATGGAGCCGGCAGGAACTGGACGGTTACACAATTAAATATAAAAAGATCGATACTAATGATGTGAGCCTTTTAAAGCAGGCTAAAAGTCAGGAAGAAGACAAAGACAGTAAAGTGGCGCTCATCGCAACTCTAGGCGTAACTTTTCTGTTGATTGCCGTATCGCTATTGATTCCGCGCACCTCAACAGATGAGCCGCTGCTGCGGCCGCAAGAAGCGACGATGATAATTGTTAAAAATGATTTTAAGAAAAAAATTCCGCGCGAAAAAGCGGCGCCAAAAACTGTAGTCCAAACGCCTGCGGCAAATAAGCCTACGGCAATGGGCGGCAAAGTTTCGGCGTTATTAAAGGGCGCAATAGGGGTTCGGATTTCTCAGCTCATCGGAAAAGTTTCGGCAACAGAAGCCCGCACCGCAAATGTGCTGGTTACGACAAGCGGCGTGAAAGCCGGCGAAGCTCATTCTGGTCGGGCACTGGCCGCCATCGGGAAAGTTGAGTCTTCAGGACGCAACTGGAACGGTGAATCGAATGGTACCGGCAGCGGCGTTTCAACCGCCGGAGTGGGCGGCGGTAACGGCAGCAAAGGCCTCAGCGGCGGGCTCGGTCAGGGTAAAACCGGTGCCGGCGGCGTTGGCCTGATCGACGAGGAATCGGAAATCGTGGGCGGTCTTGATCGCGAAGTGATCGCGCAGTATATCAAGACCCAACTCGGACAAATTCTGTATTGTTATGAGCGCCAGCTTTCGGCCAATCCGAATCTCTACGGCAAAATCGCCGTCAAATTCACGATTGCCGGAACAGGTTCGGTTGAAACCCAGTCGATCAACGACACCACGCTCAAAAACCTTTCAGTCGAATCGTGTATCTTAAGCAAAATTTCAAAATGGAAATTTCCCGAGCCCAAGGGCGGAACAAAAGTGCTCGTGACTTATCCATTCTTATTTAAAAGTACAATATAACGGAGTATAAAAATGAATATCAGGAAGATTGAATACGTAAAAGGATTATTAATTATTATCGGTTTAAATCTGTTTTCGCAATTTGCATTTGCGCAGGCAAAAACCGACCAAGTTGATCTGAAAAAACTGGAAGACAAATACTGGGCAGCAAAAGACGATGAATACGGCGTTATTCAGAATAGAACTTTTTCGAAGACCGGTAAAATGTATGCGTCTTTGGTTTACGGGCCGCTTATCAACGACCCGTTCGCAAAAGCTAAGGCCACGGGTGCTATGTTCGGTTATTTTATCAATGAAGATTT